>CALBSU010000151.1 GCA_937967285.1 uncultured Acidobacteriota bacterium | reverse complement strand
AACGAAAAGATCGTCTCGCACATTGCGGCGGGCGGGTTGAGCCGGTTCCTCTACGGCGGCAATGCGTTTTTGTATCACATCACACTGGCGGAGTTCGAGCAGCTGCTCGAATGGCTCGCGGGATTCGACGACGCGCACTGGCCGATACCGAGCATCGGGCCGTCGTTCGGGCGGGCGATGGATCAGGCGCTGCTGCTCAGAAAATACCGGTTCCCTTGCGCGATGCTGCTTCCCTGCGGCGATCCGCGCGATGCCGCGGGCCTCGAGACCGGAATCCGGGAGATCGCCGCAGCCTCGGAAACTCCGCTGGTCCTGTATCTCAAGGAGGAGAACAACTTCGGCGCGGACAAGGAAGCCGGTCTGGACGTGGTGGCGAAGATGGTCAACGAAGGAATCTGCGCGTGGATCAAATACGCCGTCGTCCGGCAGGATCCGGCGGAAGACCCGTATCTCGAGTCCCTGCTCAAACGCGTCGACAGGCGGAGAGTTGTCAGCGGGATCGGCGAACGCCCCGCGGTCGTCCACATGCGCGACTGGAAACTTCCGGGATTCACGACCGGATCGGGCTGCATCGCGCCTCGCCGGTCTGGATCGATCTTCAGCGACTGCTCTGAAGGGAACTTCGATCGGGCGGAGAGCACACGGCAGATCTTCATTCCCCACGAGGATCTGCGCGATAGCTGGGGCCCCGCGAAGGTGCTCCATTACGCGACGCAGCTCGCCGGCATCGCCGCGACCGGCCCGACTCCGCCCTTCGTCTCCCCGCTCGATCCCGGCAGGATCGAACAACTCTCGCCGGTCGCCCGAAGACTGGCCGAGGCGGATGGCGAGTAATCCCCCGATCCGACGGCGCTGAACCGATCACCCCGCTTCAAGGCGTTACCAATCGGCCCCCGGATAGGTTAGAATTGCAGACTGTTCGGCCCCCTGCTGGATGATCCCCCTCCCGGATGGATTTTATCCCCGGGCATCGGCATTGGAGTTATTTGATGAAACGTGGAAGAACAAGGAAAAGAATCTCGTACGCGGCATTGCTGGTCACCATCATTAATATATGCGCTCTGATCGGTTTCGGACAGGTCAGTTCCGAAAACCATGAGCGTGTCTGGCAATTGACAGGACCTTTCGGCGGAGACGTCTCGGCCCTGGCAACCCACCCGAAGAATCCGGATATCATTCTTCTCGGCACCAGCGACGGCCAGCTCTACCGCTCGAACGACGGCGGCGAGATCTGGAGGCGTATCAGGCCCGGCATTCAGGCCAACGGTTTCATGGTCACGTCGATCCGCTTCGACCGCGAAGTGCATGACACGCTCTATGTCGGCGTCAA
>CALBSU010000150.1 GCA_937967285.1 uncultured Acidobacteriota bacterium | reverse complement strand
CGTGATGCTCGCGGATGTAATCGCACAGCCGGCTGATCCGTTCGGTCATCGCATCCCGCGAACTCTCCGCTGCGGGCCGGCATTTCAGGCAGGCCCGCAAGCCCGCCGCTTCGGCATCCGCCGCACCCGCGAAGAACCTGACATTCTGTCTGAGCGGCCTCCGCGACCGGCACGACGGACGGCAGTAGCCCCCTGTAGTTATCACGCCATACACGAAACGGCCGTCGAATGAAGCGTCCCGCTCTTCCACCGCCTGCCAGGCTCTTTCGTCTGTAATCATCTTTGGTTCCCCCGTACCTGCATATATTTTAGTACTTTGGAACATAAATATCTTTTGATTTAGACGCCAAGAAACCAGGAAGGCCAAGACCTCTCGACGCCAAGCTGCCAAGATGGCCAAGAACAGAAGACCAACTGAAGGTTGCAACGGAGGAAACTGGAGCAATTATATCAATAGATCCATCTTGGCTGTCTTGGCGCCTTGGCGTCAAAATCCTAAAAACTTATGTTCCACTGTATTTAGCCGCGATCGCCGGAAACTTCTCCGGTATCTTCGATTCAGTTTCAGCATAGCGGCGGCAGGTCAGGCGCGAAATCCGATTCTTGCGGGCAAATTTATTTTCATCGCCGGTCGAATCGCGGCGGATTCCGTCCCCTCGGGGTATAATAATCACATCCCGAACGGCGAGATTTTCAACGAGGTGGCGATGGTATCGAGAAAGCTGATGTTTCCATTATTGATCCTGTGCCTGTCGATGAACTTCACATCCTCCGCGGCACAGGAACAGAAGAAACCCGTTACAAAGGAAGAGATTCTGCAACTCCTGTCCCAGAAGGATCAGCGGAGGTTCGCTCAGGGAGACATCGCGGCAGAGGTCTCAGAACGCGGCATCGGCTTTCCTGTCGATGATGCCGTGCTCGAGGAACTGCGTTCGGCAGGTGCGCGCTCGATCCTGATTGATGCCATCCGCCGCGCCGCCGAGAAACCCAGGGAAACACCCGAGCGCCCGCGGCTGCGATCGGTCGACGAACAGCCTCCGGTCGAACCGGCGCCGGAAGATGAGGAAGCCGCCGTTGCAAAGCTGCCCTTCATCGAGCAGGCCCGCTATTACGCGCTCAAATATTCTGAGGACCTGCCGGATTTCCGAGTCACAGAGCTCGTCACCCGCTACGCCCGTGGACCGCGCAGCAAGGACTGGGAACTTCAGGACAAGCTCGAAATCGCGCTCTCGTATCATTCCGAGAAGGGTGAAAGATTCGAACTGCTCAGACTCAACGACAAGCCGACCAAAATGACCTACGAACAGCTCGGCGGCGCAACCTCGACCGGCGAATTCGGATCGGTCATGCAGGCGCTCTTCGCCCCGCAGTCGAAGGCCGATTTCAAAGAGGTCAAAAAGGATGTCTTCAACGGGCGCCAGACCGTGCTCTACGATTTCACCGTCAAGAAGGCCAATTCATCGAGCCAGTTGACCGACAAGGGCACCGGTCGATCGGTCATCGCGGGTTATTCCGGCTCCTGCTGGATCGATGTCGAAACCAAACGTGTTCTGCGCATCGAACTCGCGCACGACAACATCCAGCAGGGCTTTCCGCTGACGATGGCCGAAAGCGCGATCGAATACGATTTCGTCACGATCGCCGAAGAGCGGTATCTGGTCCCGATCCGCGCCGAGATGATCCTCGGCCGGGACAACGAACGCGAATACACCCGCAACGTCATCGAATTCAAAAACTACAAGAAATTCGAGACGGATGTGAAATTAGTACCTTGAATAGTAGAAAGTAGAAATTCGAGTTTAGACTAAAAAATTCGATTTTTTAAAAAGACAGCGGCAAATGGCTT
>CALBSU010000149.1 GCA_937967285.1 uncultured Acidobacteriota bacterium | reverse complement strand
ACGCCCCTCTCCTACTCTACCGATAAATCTCTTTGCTCCCTTTGCGGTCTTTGCGATAACCCTTAATCGCAGGATTATCAATTTCTGTCGAGGCCGAGTTCCTTGAGCCAGTTGTATAAAGTCGAGCGACTGACGCCCAGAAGTCTGGCTGCGGCGGCGCGATTACCATAAGTTTTACCAAGGGCATCCTGAATTAGCTTGATTCTCTCCTGATCGGTGGCGGGAAGTGGGGGAGTCGAGGCGGCGTGGACTGCGCCATGGGTGATCTCGGCCGGAAGATCGTCATACTGAATGATGCCGCTCGTGCAGTGAATGATGGCCGCTTCGACGGCGCTCTTCAATTCGCGGATATTTCCGGGCCAGTCGTAGTGCATCAACCGCTCCATGGCATCCTGGCTGATCTCCTGAGCCGAGGTTCCGTTCGATGTGCGCGACTGGCTCAAAAACCAGGCGACCAGCAGAGGGATATCGTCAAGCCGTTCGCGCAGCGCCGGCAGGTGGATTCGGGTGACGCGGATGCGGTAGAGCAAATCCTGCCGAAAATTGCCGGCCGACACTTCCTGGTTCAGATCGCGGTGTGTTGCCGCGATCACGCGGACATCGATCTTGCGCGGTTTCGATTCGCCGATGCGGGCGATCTCACGCTCCTGCAGAACGCGCAACAGGCTGGTCTGGACAGATGCAGGGATGTCGCCGATCTCGTCGAGAAACAATGTCCCGCCGTTGGCTGCCTCGAAGACGCCGATCTGATCCGATACCGCGCCGGTGAAGGCTCCGCGCTTGTGGCCGAAGAGCTGGCTGTTGACCAGCGATTCGGTCAGCCCTGCACAGTTGAGCGCGATGAACGGCCCTGTGCGACGCGGCCCGGCATAATGGATGGCGCGCGCGGCCAGTTCCTTGCCGGTTCCCGTTTCGCCGTCGATCAGAACCGTCGATTCGAACTGCGCCACATCCTGGATCTGTTTGTAGACGATCTGCATGACCGGACTGTCTCCGATCATGTCGTGGAAACCCGCCTTGTCGGCGAGCAGGCTGCGCAGATCATATATTTCGGACACGTCGTAGAGGCAGAAGATCCTGCGGGCCGGATCGCGGGGATCGTCCAGCGCCTCGATCTCCATCCAGTAATTGCGGCCGCCGGCTCCCTGCAGGTGAACGGGCAGTTTTGTACGCTGCTCTTGCGGCAGCATGACAATCGACCGGAGATTTTCGAGGTCAGTCGCTTTCAAGGGCAAGGCCTCGGACCAGTCGCGTTCGGCGAGGTCGTTCTTGCTGTGACCAAGCAGCGTTTCAGCGGTTTCGCTGATGAAATTGACCCGTCCGTTCCGGTCGGTGATTAGAACGCCAAGACGCAACTGGTTGAGCGTCGAGAGCAGGTCGTCATTGGACTGGTTGAGCTGAATGTTGGCATGAGCCAGTTGTTCGTTGGCCAGTTCGAGTTTGTGGCTCTGTTCGGCGATCATGCCGGTCCGCTCAGCCACCTTCGTCTCCAACTCTGCAGTCCGACTGACCAATTGCCGGACGCGCAGCCGGTAAGCCCCGAATGCCAGAAATCCAGCGGCCAGCGCGCACAGCCCGTAAAACCACCAGGTCTGATAGAAGTGAGGCAGAAGTCGGAATTCAATCCTTGCGCCGGTCTCGTTCCAGACACCATCGCCGTTGGCGGCGATGACGTGGAATGTATAGCTGCCCGGCGGGACGCCAGTGTAGTATGCCGTCCGGCGAGTGCCGGCATCTATCCAGTTTTCGTCATATCCTTCGAGCCGGTATCTGAATCGCGCTTTTTCAGGAGCGGTGAGATTCAAAGATGTATATTGAATCTCGAGGTCGCCGTTGCCCGGCTGGACCGGGGCCGGAGCATACACATCGAGCGGTGAAGCGTCAGCCAGGAGACGTTCAATAATGACCGGCGGCGGCATCGAATTGAAGCGCTTCGGATCAACGACCGCTACCCCTCGCAGCGTCGGAAACCAGAGCCTGCCATCATCGGTCCTCCACCCGGCGGGCTGGTTGCCGCCATTGGTCTCGCTCGACTTCATCCCGTCGTCAATACCGTAGGCGACCGAGTTGACGGCCTTGATCTTTCCGTCCGCGAAATCGTTAAGCTCCTTCAGATTCGTGCGATATATGCCGCGATTGCAGCTCATCCAGAAATTGCCGTGATCATCCGTCAGGATCCGCGAAACAATGTTGTCGAATAGCCCGTCATTCCTGGTGATCGCGACAAAACGGCCATCTTTGAACCGGTTCAATCCGCCTCCGTATGTTCCGATCCACAGAGCGCCGTCCTTCTCAATGTGAATCTCGCGGATGGAATTATGAGAAAGCCCGTTCGCAGTCGTGTAACTGGTGAACTTCCCATCCTTGAGCCGGCTGAGTCCGTTGGTGGTGCCGATCCACAATGCGCCATCGAGATCCTGCGCGATGATCCGGACATCGTTGGAGGCCAGTCCGTCATTTGTCCGGAAAGGGATGAAATCGCCGTTCCTGAACAAGAAAAGCCCACCCGTGGCCAACGGGCTTGTCTCTGCTCCCATCCACAACTGTCCGGCACGGTCTTCAAATATTGTGTGTATCGGCATATGTGGCAGCATATTTCTTGTCATGCCGACGGATGTGATCTGTCCGTTGATGAATCTGTACAAACCGTTCTGAAGCCCTGTCCAGAGGGCTCCGCTGCGATCACGGTATATGGATCTAATGTCTATCAAACCGGCGAAGCTGGTGATTTCCGTGCCGCGACGGCGGTATAATAGTGGCCCTCCCATCCACAGATTTCCTTCGACATCACCGTAGATGGTTTCAAACCCAAGATCCGACAGTCCATTTTCAGCGGTATAGGAGACTATCGGCGCCACTTTGAAGCGGCTCAAACCGAAGCCGACATTTCCTATCCACAGGTTTCCCTCACGATCTCTGATGAGGCATTGCACACGTTCGCCCTTGCGAAATAAATCTCTTAATCCCTCGATCTTCTGAAACGGAACGATCTTACCATCCTCGAGTATTGAAATGCCGGCCGGTGTGAGGAAACAGGTTCGCCCGCTGTCTTCATAAATGAAATAGACCAGATTATCGAGAGGTTGGTCATAACCGGGAACCTCACTCTTGATTCTGTAATCGTACGTTGCGTAAGCCGTGAACTGTTCGTCCCTGAACCTGAACAGGCCATAGTGCGAAGCTACCCAGAAACTGCCGTCAGAGGTCTCTTTAATATTGATAGCAGGGGTCAGCGGTATGCCGCCGATAGATTTATAAGTGGTTAGGTTTCCTTCACGATAACGTATTAGACCTGAACTGGTGGACACCCAGATACTGCCGTCTCTCGTTGCGCCGATAATCCATTTCCCCAAACCCGGTGAGAGATCGTTTATCAGGACCGTGCTGAATCGTCCGTCCGTCAGTCGTGACAGACCTCGCCTCGTGAGTACCCATATATCACCGGCACGATCTTCGGTAATCCCCCTTACCTGATCATCCGGCAGACCGTCCCTGGTGGTCCAGGTTGTGAATCGACCATTTGCATAACGGCTCAGGCCGCCGTGAGCTGATCCGATCCACAGATTATCATTGCGGTCTTTATGCAGAGCGATTATCCGGTTGCCTTTGAGGCCCGGTGTGTTGCCGGCGTCGAAGACCGTGAATCTTATGCCGTCGAATCTTGCCAGCCCGCCGAAAGTGCCCAGCCACAAATACCCGTCGCTGGTTTGCTCGACTGCCATGACCGAGTTCTGCGGCAGGCCATTTTCCGTGGTCCACCTTTGTCGAAGATAGTTTCCGGCGTTTTCCTTGCCGACCTGCCCGCTGACAACGGAATTCAGGCAGATGATCAGCCAGAGTCCGGAAAGCGCCATATGACTTAGCACGGTGATTCTGCCAGTCAGTCCTGACCTCCGCCCTTCGACTTTTTTTTTCCGCGATCTGCTCATTGGACCGCCTTCCTGCCAAACTCCTGAATCCGGATCTGTTGACTACGGGGCTCTGACTACAGCATATGTGTGATGGATGACCAGTGAGAGGTTATTAATAGCCAGTGAATAATATCAGGAAAATTTAACATGTAAAGACAGACGGATTGTATCTCGACTGGAAACTAATGTTGACATCAACCGGTGACACATCCCGCGATTCTTGTAAACTTCAAACGTCATTCGACCCGAGGGGAAGACTGGTGAGCGCATCTGTTTTAGCTCTATCTTATTGCGAAATAGCGGTTTAGCGGGTTTTGTCCGGCCCCCTGTCTGTTCTGGCACGCTCGTTGCTTTTACATCGGGCGTCTGAAGTAACGATGAACGGTACGCCCCTGGTACCAAAAGACTGGGGAACAGAGATGAAGTTAGAGAAACTGACAGAGTTCGTAAAAGACGAAGAAGGACAAAGCGTAGTCGAATATTCGTTACTGATTTCGCTGATCGGCGCATCGATGGTCTTTATGATGACCATGATGGGATTCAGCATCAGCCGAGCGATCGGGATGCAGGATATCACGGTCGAGCGATACACGCGCTGGGCTTACGACAAGTTCAGCATCAGCAAGTAGTCGCCAGCGCTGAATGCTGTTGGCCGGTTTTGCTGGGATAGCTTTTTGAAATTTCGTCGGCGGCATTATGCCGCACAAGGGTTTGAGAGTTACTGCTCTCAGTTTGCTCTCCTGCTACACATTGAGGCCCGTCACTTGATACGTTAATTGACCGCAACCTCCCTGACATGTCCCTCCAAAGACAAAACCGCTTTCTCCCCTCCAGGAATAACTCAATGTGTAGACAGGAGTCGGACCCGCGACGGAATTAC
>CALBSU010000148.1 GCA_937967285.1 uncultured Acidobacteriota bacterium | reverse complement strand
GAATTGTATCGGATGATGCTCGAGAGCTGCCACCCGCCGACGATCGCGTCGACCAGCCCGCCGGAATTGCCGGCCAGCCAGCGTCCCTTGCCGAACGGAAGCTGCCACACGAAGTTGGTGTTGATGACATGCGTCACATCGAAATTCGACAGCGAGTAGTTGTCCCTCTGCCGCAGCGGATTGAGGATGAAGGCCGCTCCGCCTGTGACCGCGCCGTTATTCAACCCTGAAGCGTCATCGAAAGACTTCGACAGCGTGTAGTTGAAGTCCATCGTCAGTGACGATTTGAACCTCTGGCGAAGCGAGACCGTGAACCCGTTGTAGTCCGAGTTGGCGATCGAGCTCCAGGCGCCGAGCGTTCCCCACTGCGGCTGAATGAAGACGTGACAGGCGGGATTGAAATCCTGCGGAGGATTGCAGGCCGCGTTGCCGAGCGTCGAGATCTCGAACATAACGCTCGTCCAGTCATTGCCGTAGTTGTAGAAGCTCGCGCCTCCCAGTGCCGACGGAACCGTCAGCGCGTAGATGGCCTGCGTCTGATTGTAGGCCGGATTGAGGCCCAGCGTATCCGCCAGGTTCGCCGGGAAGAGATTGGCGAAATAGGGGATCTGCGTGATCGCTGAAACCGGACGTCCCGAGGCGCGCATGGTTTCGAGCATGCCGGCCGCCGTGTACCAGTCGACTCCGGATTTCGGGTCGACCAGGTTGTTGAACGACATCACATCGCGAGATGCAAGCAGGTTTCTGGCGTTGCGTCCGATGTAGGAGAGCTGGAGGATCGACCCCCAGGGCAGCTCCCTCTCGAAGGTGAAGCTGTAGTTGTAATGCGTCGGCGCGATGATCGAATCGTCGAGACTGCCTTCGATGTTGCCCGGGAAGGCGCGCGTGCGCGGCGTCCGCGGGAAAGTGATGTTGCCGGGGACGACGATTCCGGGCAATCCGCGGACCTGCTGGTTGTACCCCGAGAAGAGCGGTCCCGGATTGGTCGTCAGATTGAAGGTGTTGGCCGAAGTGACCGTGCTCGACGAGAAACCGACCGTGTTGTTGAGGTCGAACGTGACCGCCAGCGCCTGTCCGTAGTAGTCATTGAACATGGCGAAGCCGCCGCGGAAGACCGACTGGCCGACGTTGCCGAAGACCTTGTTGAGCCATCCCGTCTTGAAGTCGGGCGACCAGCTTGCCGCAATGCGCGGCTGGAAGTTGTTTTTGTCGAACTGGTAGGCGCCGCTCCTGCCGTTGGCCGGACCGGAAAGGTCGAGCGAGACCAGCTCGTTGAACGGCACGCCGGCCTTCATCCCGGCGATCCTCTTCTCGAAGTAGTCGCCCAGACCGATCGTCGGCTTGACCTCGAATCCGAACTTCTCATAGACCGGTTTGCTGATGCCGTAACGCAGACCGTAGGTGACCGTCAGATTCGGACGGATCTTCCACGAATCCTGAGCGTAGACATCGTATTCCTCGGTCGCGAAGGTGCGGTCGGCCGACGATCCCGACGGGAGCAGCGAACCGTCCTTGTCGAAGATGAAGTTGGCCGCGAACTGGCTGTAGCGGCCGATCACCGCCGTCACCGCGTTCTGCACGTTGGTAATATCGGCTCCGGAGATGTTGAATCCGGCCGCGAGAATCGGAGAGGTGATCGATGTGCCGCCGCCCGGGTAGAACGACGGGTTCGTGATCGCGTTGTCGAACGAGTTGGCGAACGACTGCCGCCTGTTGCGAATGACGCGGATGTTCGTTCCGAACTGCCACGTGTGCGAGTTCTTGATCCACGACAGGTCATTGGTGAAGTTCTGCACCGGCGTCGTCCGGTTGAGCGTCCGCGAGAACAGGAACGGACTGAAGATGAACCTGAACGAGATCGCATTCGCGCCGGAATCGCCCTGGGTGCTGAACGAATCACGCGTCAGACCGTACCGGAAATTGTTGACCAGGCTGTTCGAGATCGTCCACGTGTGGCCGACCATGATGCCCGTCGGATGGCTCCACGTGGTGGGCTGCGGCGTATCGGGAAAGTTCTGAACGTTTCCGAAATTGTCGTTGATGTAGTTGCCGCGCGCGAATATCTGGTGCTTGTCCGACAGGTTGAAATCGAAACGCACGATGTGTGAGTTGGTGTTGTCGGTGATCGGCGCGTTGAATCTGAAACCGGCCGTGTTGAGCAGCCTTCCGGGAGCGCTGTCTCCGGCGTTGAAATCGTTGGCCGGATACTTCGACGCGGCATCCGCCAGGGCAGCGATCGCCGCCGGATTGGTTCCGGCATTCGGGAAGATCGTGGCGATCTGCGCCGCCGTGAGCTGCTCGATCGCTCCGCTCGCCGCGTTACGATACCGGACGATTCCCTGGCCGAGACTGGCCAGCGGAACGGTGCGCGTCACCGGCACCCCGCGCTTCTCCCTCAGTCCTTCGTAGCTGTAGAAGAAGAAGGCCCGGTTCTCGACGATCGGGCCTCCGATCGCTCCGCCGAAGAAGTGCCTTCTTCGGGCGGGTCTGTCGACTCCGGTTCGATTGTTGAAGAAATCGTTGGCGTCGAAGATGTCGTTTCGTCCGCCATAGAAGAGCGCGCCGCGAAATTCGTTGGTCCCGCCCTTGGTCACCAGCGAAATCTGAGCGCCTGATGAACGTCCCTGGCTGGCATTGGCGTTGGTGGTCGTGACGCGGAACTCCTGAATCGCCTCGGCGTTCAGTCTCAGCACCGGCGCGGTCAGCGAATTGGTCTGCGCCTCGTTGATGTCGACGCCGTCGAGCGTGATGTTCGACTGGTCGCTGCGCGCTCCGGCGACGTAGCCTTCCTTGGTCACGCCGGCCTGCAGCGTAAGCAGCGAAGCCGGATTGCGGTCCGGCAGCGGGAGCTGAATGATCTGCTGGTTTCCGATCGCCGTTCCCAGCGTCGCATCCTGCGTGTTGACCGTAATCTCACCGCCCGAGGTGACGGTCACCACCTCGCTCAGGGCTCCGACCTCGAGCGAAATATCGAATGTCGATGCCGTATCGACCAGAGTCTTGACATTGGTCGAAACCGCTTTCTTGAATCCCTGCGCCTCTACCTCGATCGAATAATCGCTGGGAGGCAGGGCCGTGATGATATAGGCCCCTTTGCTGTCGCTCGTCGCCGAACGACTGAAATTCTTCGCCTCGTTCCTGATCGTAATGGTCGCCCCGGCTACTACCTGGCCCTGAGCGTCGGTGATCGTGCCCCTGACCGTCGATGTGCCGGTCTGCGCATTCGCGGTTATCACCGTCATCGCCACGACCAATGCGCAAATCATTAATGATAAGGCAAGTTTATTTAACTTTGTCATATTCTCCTCGCATTACTGCCTGGTTGAACTGCTTCTCAATTCAGCCGGTCCGTGACGCCCGTAACCATTAATCTCACTGCAGGTTCCGGTGCTTCGGACAATGACTGATGCGAACTGAGTGATTTTTGTGTGCCGGTGCTGCGTTCTGAGTGTCGATCGAGGCAGGTCTCTTCTGAGTCCGCTCGTTCTTATGAATCCAGATCCGTAGATTTAATCAACTGAAACATTCAAGTTCTCGGTTAAAGCAAGTGATATGCCAGTTTCTTGAGCTCGGGATGGCGGGCGGCGGCTCTGGAAGGCGATCTTTAAGTCGTTTAAAATAGGACGTTTATTCTTGGCGGTGTGATCCCGGCATTGATCCTTATTATTTGGACGGATCCTGTCGACCAGAAATATGGATGTTTTTCATAATTTCGGAAATTATGGGTATCCGGCCTGATAAAACCGGTCCTGAGGAATGGCGGAAAGCGAATAAAATTAGTAACGCCGCACGGCAGACGCTGAAAAGAAAATCCTTTCAGCCCCCTTTACGTCCACCGTACGGCGTATCGTTTTCCCTCCGGACCAGCGAGCGGCCCGGAGGGAAAAGGCACGGACGCGCTTCGGAATAATTTCAAAGACATGCGGACTGCCCGCAGCTCCGAAATACCCCCTTGCTTCCTCGGCGCGCCGATCTCAAAGAACCTTGATCAGACTAGAAACCCCACCAGGGCCGGTTGCCGCGATTGTTGCGATTGTTGCGGTTGTTGTTCCGGTTGGTCCGGCGGTTCCAGTCGTCGTCCTCCCAGCGTCCCCAGCGATCATTGCCCGGACGGTTCCAGCGGTCGTTATCCCTGCGGTCCCACCGGTCATCGTTCCTGCGGTCCCAGCGGTTGTCGTTATATCCCTCGCGATAACCGGCCAGATATCCCGCGCGGAATCCGTCGCGGTAGTTCCCGTCATGACGGTATTCGTGGCGATAACCCCATTTGCCGTCCCTGTAGGCTCGATTGCGTTTCGGGTCGAACCGCTGCCTCGACCGCATATCCTGCCTTCCGTCCTGAACTCCGTATCTGTAGCCGTTGCGATAGCCCATCTCGCGGACTTCGCGCTCGCTGAATCTTCTGTTGAATTGAGCCGAGGCGGTCATTGTCGTCAGCATCATCGCGGCCGCCACCGCCATCGTCATAAATGTTCTTCGTCTCATAACATCTTCCTCCCTCTGTGCTGATTCCTTTTCGTTCCCGCCCCTACCTGTTTCAATCAGCGTGCCAGAGGTTGACAGGAGCGGTTTTTGTTCTTGTAAGTTATTGATTTTGTAATTGTTTGTTGATGGGCGGCCGGTTCCGGAGCTGGAGGGTGATGGAGGCATAAGGTCGATTCATTCATACGAATCGGTGAGTACGGATTGACGATTTGGTATGCAGCAGGCAGTAGGCAGTAGGCAGTAGGCAGCAGGCAGTAGGCAGTAGGCAGTAGGCAGTAGGCAGTAGGCAGTAGGCAGTAGGCA
>CALBSU010000147.1 GCA_937967285.1 uncultured Acidobacteriota bacterium | reverse complement strand
TCGAATGGCCGGCTCGACTGGTGGTCGCAAAGGCTTTCCTGGATCAGCTCGAGCGGTCGCAGGCTCTGCCGGCGGAGCGGATAACAGAGATCCGGAATGCTATTCAGAGCGCGGAGGCCTCGAACCTGGGTCGAAATGATCTGGCGAAGCTGAAGGGGCTGGCGCGTTCGATCAGGGAGAGCTCCCGAAAGACGACGAATGCCCTGGATTCCAAGCGGATGGCGGCAATGGCCGATATCCTCCAGCGTCCCGCGAAGTGTTCGGCAGAAACCGCCGGGTGGGTGAGGGGAATCTTTCAGAAGGTATCCCCGGGCTCTCCCGGCGGTTTGGCGTTGTATTCGAATATCGACCGATCCCTGATACCGACTGGTTAAGAGCCGAAAGCACGCATTATGCACGCGGGGCGCGTGCGCACCGAATGCGTGCGCAACTCAAAGGAGCAATTGATGATTTTTTATGGTCCGGCGGCGGTCGGGGGATCTTCTGATCGTCTGATTCCCGCTGTTTTTTCTTTGCTGTTATGTGTCTTGATGGGATCGGCGACGGCGAAAGCGCAGGATCCTGTCTGGCCTCAGTTCCGCGGGCCGGAGTCGAATCCGGTCGGAAAGCACGAACGGCTGCCGGACAAGTGGTCGAAGACAGAGAATGTCGAGTGGTCTCTCGATCTTCCCGGTCGCGGCTGGTCGTCGCCCATCGTGACGGGCGGCAAAGTCTACCTGACGACTGTAATCACCGAAGGCAAGTCGAAGCCTCCGCAGATCGGCACGGAGTACAGCAACGAATACGTCGCCGAGCTGCGCCGTCAGGGACTGCCGATGGACAAGGTGCTCGAACGGGTGACGGAACGCGATATCGAATTGCCGCATGAGGTCAAGCTCCAATATTTCATCTATTGCCTGGATCTGAAGACCGGGAAGGTGGACTGGCGGAAGGAGTTTTACGCCGGCAAGCCTCCCGGCGGACGTCACCGCAAGAATAGCTTCTCCTCCGAGAGCCCGGTGACCGACGGGAAGCACGTTTTCGTCTACGTCGGCAATCTCGGGATGTGGGCGTTCGATCTGAAGGGGAATCAGGTCTGGACGACAGCGCTCGATGCCAATCCGATCTACCTCGATTTCGGGACCGGGAGTTCGCCGGTGCTTGCGGGCGACCTGCTGGTGGTCGTCAATGACAACGAGAAGCAGCAGTACATAGCAGCATTCGATAAGAAATCGGGCAAACAGATCTGGCGGACGAACCGGGATCTCGGCGGCAACGGACAGCCTCAGCAGCGGTCCGGCTGGGCTACGCCATATCTCTGGAAGCACGCGCGGCGGACAGAAATTGTGACGATCGGGCCCGACACGGCTGTCAGCTACGACCTCGCGGGGAAGGAGCTGTGGCGGCTTTCGGGAATGGCGGCTACACCTATCCCGATGCCGTTCGCATACGACGGTCTGCTCTACATCGACGGCGGACGCGGCAAGACGCTGTTTGCGGTTCGCCCCGGCGCATCGGGCGATATCTCTCTCAAGGATGGCGAGACGTCGAATGAGTTCGTCGTCTGGTCGCAGGCGCGCGCCGGGACTTATCTGCCGTCGCCCGTGGCCTATGAGGGCGGCATCTATGCGTTGACCGAAACAGGCATCCTGAGCCGTTTCGATGCGAAGACCGGTAAGCTGACCTACAAGACGCGGATCGATCCGGCGGCCACGGCGTTCACGACCTCGCCCTGGGCCTACAATGGGAAGCTCTTCTGTCTGAGCGAGGAGGGGCAGACCTTTGTCATCTCGACAGGCGAGAATTTCAAGCTGCTGCATGTGAACGAGCTGGACGATCTTGCGCTGGCGTCACCCGCGATCGTCGGGGAGCGGCTGCTGATTCGCACGGAGCACCGGCTCTACTCGATCAAACACAAAAACTGAGCCGCCGGGTTTCAGATCGAACCGGCAGTTTGTCCGATATCAGGTTTTTCCGGAGGAACCATGAAACGAACGTTAATTCCCGTAGCGGCGCTGATGCTGGCGCTGATCGTCAGTCCGTTGATTGCTCCCGTGGCGAGCCGTGCCGGAAACGATCCGGTCGTTGTCTCGCCCGAATCGGTCGGGTTGTCATCCGGCCGGCTGGATCGCATCCGCCCGGTGATGAACCGGCACGTCGCTGAAAAACGCATACCCGGCGCGGCCGGACTGATCGCGCGGCAGGGCAAGATCGCTTATCAGGAAGCATTCGGCATGGCGGATGTCGAAGCCGGAAGGCCGATGAGGATGGACACGATCCATCGCATCTATTCGATGACCAAGCCGATCACCAGCGTGGCGCTGATGATGCTCTTCGAGGAAGGCAAGTTTCAGCTCAACGATCCGGTCGCCAAATACCTGCCCGAGTTTGCAAAGATGCAGGTCGCGATCGAAGAAAAGGATCCGCAAACCGGAAAGCCCGTCATGAAGACCGTTCCGGCCAGGCGCCCGATCACCGTCAGGGACCTGATGAGGCACACTGCCGGGCTGACCTACGGCGTCTTCGGCGATACGCTCGTCGATCGCGAATATCGCAAGGCCAGGATTCTGAGCCAGTTGAATCTGGCCGATTTCGTCAGGGATCTGGCGGCCATACCGCTTCAGTACGAGCCGGGCACGCGCTGGCATTACAGCGTATCGGTGGATGTGCAGGGGCGTCTGATCGAGGTGCTCTCAGGGATGCCGTTCGATCGGTTTCTGCAGGAGCGCATCTTCACGCCGCTCGAGATGAACGACACTGCCTTCGTCGTCCCGGCCGGCAAAAAGGATCGTTTCGCACGGCTCTACACAATCACCAAAGAGGGCAAGCTCGCGGCCTCGCCGACATGTTCCAGCCGGCAGGAATGCTTTGACGCGTTCCCGAACGCCGTGCCGGATTTCCTCTCGTCGATGGGCATGCTCTCAGGCGGAGGCGGGCTGACCTCGACGGCCTATGATTATCTGAACTTCTGCCAGATGCTGCTCGATCAGGGAGTGTTCAAGGGGAAACGCCTGCTGGGTCGCAAGACGGTTCAATTAATGAGCAGCGATCATCTGGGCAGCATACCCGGGATGGGTCCCGGGACCGGATTCGGACTGGGCTTCGCGGTCAGCAAGGCTCCCGGAGAAGCGGGAGTCATGGGATCGCCAGGTGAATTCAACTGGGGCGGCGCGGCCGGCACGAAGTTCTGGATCGATCCGCAGGAACAGCTGATCGGTATCTTCATGATTCAGATCCTGCCGCACAACGGGCTCGAGTACGGCTCAGAGTTCCGCGTGATGACCTATCAGGCTATCTCCGATTGAAGCTGTGGAGTGCGGCGCCCGCGGGCGCCGCTTTCCTGTTTGGTATGTAATGCCCGCGGGCGCCGCATTCCCCTGTTTGGTATGTAGTGCCCGCGAGCGCCGCTTTCCCCTGTTTGGTATGCAATGCCCGAGGGCGCCGCTTTATTACTGTTTCCCCGAAAGAGCCTGCGGGGTCTTGATCGGCCCGGCGGGCTTCGGAGGCAGTTTCACCTCTCTGCCTTTCAGTTTGTTCATCAGTTCGCTCACCGCGCGTTCGAGCTGCTGATCTTGTCCCCGGAGCAGGGCTTTGGGCTCGCGGTCGACCTCGATATCGGGGTCGACGCCATAGCCCTCGATGATCCACTCGCCTTTCCTGCTGGCGAAGCCGGATTCAGGAACGCTGATGCTTCCGCCGTCGATCAGCGCACCACGGTTGCTGATACCGACCACTCCGCCCCACGACCTTTTACCGATCAGTGGCCCGAGCCCCGCTTCGCGGAACATCGCCGGGAAGATGTCGCCATCCGATGCGGAGTTCTGATCGAGAAGCGCGGCCATCGGGCCGATGAAGACCCCGTCAGGGTAGGTGTTGGCGATGTCGCTCGTGCGGCTGTAATTGAGCGCCAGCCATTTTCGAGCCAGCCGTTCGATGATCATCCGCGACACATTGCCGCCGCCATTCGCCCGCGCGTCGACTACCAGCCCTTCCCGGTTGAGTTGCGGATAGTACCACTTGATGAATTCGCGGATGCCGTTAGCTCCCATGTCGGGAATGTGGACGTAACCCAGGCGGCCGCCGGACAGCTCCTCGACCTTGCGCTTGTTGCCGAGAACCCAATCGAGATAGATCAGGTTTCTTTCATCAGTGACCGGATTGTAAGAGACGGTGCGCGATCCGTCGAAGGTCGGTCTGTCGTTGACGGTCAGGACCACCGGACTGTCCGCCTTGTTGCGCAGCAGCCGGTAGGGATCTTCATCCGCTTTCAGCTCTTCGCCGTTGATTGCCAGGACGTAATCGCCGGTTTTTATATTGACGCCGATTTCAGTCAGCGGCGAGCGGTAGATGGTCTCTTCGTTCTGACCTTCAAAGATCTTCGCAACGCGGTATCGGCCTGACTGCCGATCGAGTTCGAACCGCGCTCCGGGGAGCCCCGCGCGGGGGCGCGCCGGAGACTGCCAGTCTCCACCCTCGACATAGGCATGCTGAACGGTCAGCTCCGAGATCATTTCAGCGATGACATAATTCAGATCCGAACGATGGGAAACGTGCTGCAGAAGCGGGCGATATTGATCGCGCAGCGCCTCCCAGTCGTAACCGTGCATGTTCGTCACGTAGAACCAGTCGCGATAGCGTCGCCAGACTTCGTTGAATATCTGGGTCCACTCTTCGACAGGCACGCGATCGACCATCAGTCCGGCGGTCGATACGTTCTTTTTCGGCTGGTCGGCTCGTGCGACCGCATCCATCATCACAAAATTGGGTCCCTGCCGGACGAGGACCTTCGATCCGTCATCCGACAGCACATACCCCGCAATGCCGTCGGCCAGTGTCGTTTCCTTGCGGTCCTTGAGCGAAAAGATACGCAGTTGCGGCTGCCGGTCGGGCGCACGGCCGTAATAGAATGCCGGTCCGACAACATAGAGAATAAAACCGGATTTCGTCGACAGGCCGTTGTAGTTATCTCCCTGAACGGGAACGCGCGCGGTTCTGGCCGCCAGCCCGTCGAAGTCGATGGTCATTGCGGCCGGCGGTTTCGTTCCGCCTGGGCCACCCTGATCTATCTTCTCCTGAGGTTTGGCGTCGGTCTTTTCCCCCTCTTTCGCGATGGTTACTTCATCGCTTTCAGGCGGGAAGGGATGCTTTACGTCTTTGCGCAGAGCCAGCGCGTAAATACCGGTCTCACGATTGAGAGCGTAATTGAATTCGATCGACGAGATCTGCGGGGCGAATTCGCGGTCGCTCAGATAGTAGAGGTAATTGCCCTGCGGGTCCCAGGCCGGGTTGAAGGCATTGAAGAAACCTTCGGTGACCCGGTTTACCTTTCCGTCGGTCGGATTCCAGACATAGACGGAGGCCATGTTATTCGACCCGGCGTAGCTGAAAGCCAGGAAATTCCCCCTCGGAGACCAGACGTAATCGCGGACCTGGCCGCGCGGCGCGTCAGCGATCTCGACCAGTTTGCGATCGGCCGTCGTGAGGACGAATATCTTTCCGTCCTTGTCCGAGAATGCAATGCGCGAGCCGTCGGGCGACCATTCAGGCGCGTAACGCATGGCTCGCCCTCCCGTGGTCATCTGCTCGGGAGGTTTCGATCCGTCCTGCGCCACAATCCACACTTCCTCTTCGCCGCTCTTGTCGGAAATGTAAGCGATCCTTGAGCCGTCCGGAGACCAGCGCGGCCACTTGTCGTGTGCGTCGCACGAATTGGTCAGATTGCGTGTCGGGCCTTTCTCGACCGGTGCGGTGAAGATGTCTCCGCGAGCGCTGAAGAGCACGCGCTCTCCCTTCGGGCTGAGCGCGGCGTCCTCGATGTTGTTCGCCGCTGGCACGCGGCCCGGACGTTTATACAATCCGTCGTCCGGTACGAGGATCGAGATCGCAACGTCTTTCCTGGATTTGGTGTCGAAAAGATGAAGCTCGCCGTTCAGTTCGTACACGATCCGCCCGGCATTATCGCTTGAAGGCCACCTGACGTCCCACGTCTTGTTGAACGTCACCTGCGTGGTTTTGCCGCCTGGTACGTCGTAGGCGTACAGGTTGAAATGGCCGTCGCGATCCGAATCGAAATAGATCGTGTTTCCGATCCACATCGGGTCGCGGCTCGGGCGAGGACCTTCGCTGATGCGTCTGGTCTCATATGTGCTGAGATTGAAAATATAGAGCACGTTCGCCGTTCCGCCGCCGTAGCGTTTTTCGGAACGGAAGTCGCGCGATTGAGGCGAATATACGATCTGTGATCCATCAGGCGACAGATCGCCCGAGCCCGCTTCGGGCATCGGCATCTGCTCTGCCGGGCCGCCGTTCATTGAAACCGTATAAAGATGAGCGACGCCCAGCGCCCATGAATCCCGCAGCGAACGGAAGATGATGCTCCTGCCGTCCCGCGTCCATCCATAGACCTGATTGTCGTAGCCCCAGCGCGGCGCCAGCGGACCGAATGCCGGGTAATGGGTCAGCATCTTCGGTTCACCGCCGGTCGCGGGAATAACGTACACCTGTTCGTCACCGTCGTACTGCCCGGTAAACGCAATCCATTTTCCGTCAGGTGAGAATTTGGCGAAAAGCTCCATGCCGGGATGCGCGGTCAGTCGAGTTGCCGTCCCGCCGGTAACCGGGGCAGTCCAGAGATCGCCGCCGTAGGTGAAGACCACCTTCTCGCCATGAACGTCGGGAAACCTCAGCAGCCGGGTCTGCCCCGCCGCTGAGAACGGTAAAGATAAGAAAGATGCGAGGATCAAAGTGCGAATCAGTAGAGAATTCATAAGAGTCGGCCTCCGGTGCTTTAGTTGCAGGCTTCATTTGTGCTTTTCGATGCCATCTATTTA
>CALBSU010000146.1 GCA_937967285.1 uncultured Acidobacteriota bacterium | reverse complement strand
CTCGTACACCAGCAGCGGATAGTATGAGAGAAAAGCCAGCTCGTCATCGGAATGGTTGATATGACCCGGCACCATGATCTTCTGGTTTCTGGTCAGCAGGTGATACTTGTGCCTGGTGATCAGTTCATGATAGGCGCGGCTGTACCTTTCGTTTCCTGTGATGTGATGCGCCACCTTGAGATGCGCCAGTATATGCAGCGCGCGGAGTCCGGTCTCGTCCGGATCTTCCCAGATCACGTCCGGCCCCCACCATCCCCAGCGTGTGCGTTTTCCGTCGACGTCGATCAGCTGATAGTCGTTATTGAGGATGTGATCGGTCATCCGGGTTATGACACCGCGGATTCGGCCCTTCTCCTCTTCTGTCGCAATCAGATCGTAGTATATCGGGTAGATGAAATAATGACCGACTATCTCGTCGGAACTGGTGTCGGCCTTCCATCGCCATTGTCCGTCGGGAGTAGTGTGCCACTCGCCGTCACGGGGCTGCAGGTCCTCGCCGATCCTGATGATGGAGCGGGCGTGGAAGCCCGGAATGCCCGTTATCGACTCGAGGCGCATGATCGCTTCCATGCCCTGTCGCGCGTTATCCAGCGCGTCTCGCTGACCGGTCACGCGATATCGGAAGCATTCCGCTGCCACATACATCGCGGTCCACAGTCCGTCGTTATCGCTCGAGACCATCTGGTTGGTGCTCAGATCGCCGGGAACTGTGAGCCGCGAGTCCGCGGTCAGACCATGCCTGACATGGCGGGCGCGAATCCTCTCGACGAATACTTTTGACTTCTCCTCGAGAGTCATCGGCTGAAATCTGATCCTGCCGAATCCTTTCGGCGTCTCGACCCAGATGCCGTCGGCTTCGATCGCCAGCCCGGTTACGTGGTCGTCCGGCAGCCAGCGCATGCCCGCCAGATAACGAATCGTCCCGGCTTTCGCGTCGTGGATGATCAGTCCGCGTTTGCTGCCGATGTAAACGGTCTCGCCCGAAACGGCGAGGACGGTCAGTTCGTTCTGCGGAAGCTGGCGGTCTTGAGGGAAGACCGAATGGTTTCCGTCCGGGCCTTTGAAGATGAGGCCACGGGACGCTATCGACAGCTCGCCATTCCTGAAGCGGACGGATTTCGCCCGACCGATTGAGAGCTTGCCTCCCGTCTCGCGATCGAATCCGCTTCTATCGTGAAACGTTCTGACGGTCTGGCGATACGAACTGTCTGTGGCCTGCGCGTAACCCGTCAAAGGCAGAGTTACGGCAGGCAGCATGATGAACAGGAGCGATACTGCGAGTCTTTTCAACATATCCATCGATTTTCCTCAGGTGTACATACCGCCGTTCGGGCTGATCGTCTGGCCGATGACATAGCTCGATTCATCAGTGGCGAGAAAGAGAGCGACAGAGGCGATCTCGTCCGGTGTGCCGATTCTTCCGAGCGGCGTGGAGGCGACCATCATCGGCCGCATCGAGTCGGGCAGATTCTCGAGGATCGGGGTTTCGACCCAGCCCGGAGCTATCGCATTGACGCGAATTCCGTGACCGGCATACTCCTGCGCAACTCCCTTGGTCAGCGAGATGATCGCGCCCTTGGCGGCTGTGTATGACGATCCGCCCGGCAGCCCGCGCATTCCGGCGACCGATCCCATGTTGATGATCGCTCCGCCGGTTCCGCGGGCCAGCATCCTCCGAACCGCTTCACGAGTGCAGTAGAAGGTGCCGGAGAGGTGAACATCCACGATTCCGTGCCACTGCTCATCGGTCATCTCGTGGATCGGAGTCAGATTGCCGGCGTTCCCGGCATTGTTGACCAGGATGTCGACCGGCCATTGCCTCTCGTCGATCGCTTCGAAGAGGCGCGCGACGGATTTCGAGTTGCTGACGTCCGTCGTCACGGCGAATGCCTCGACGCCCTTCTGCTGGACCAGCCTCAGAGTCTCCTCGCTGCCTGCTTCGTTGAGTTCCGCGATGACCAGCCGCGCTCCCTCGGACGCGAAGCGTAATGCGATCGCGCGCCCGAGCCCCGAACCGGCCCCGGTTACCACTGCCACTTTGTCCTTCAGTTTCATGTTGAATCACCTCGACCCGACACCTGTCCGGCATGCTGCCCGCACCATCGATGTCCGGTTATTTGTAATTGTGAGTTCACTATGTGGAGTTCAAACCGCAGCATCATAGCTCAAATCTCATTCCTTGTTGAGAGTGATACGCGGCAGAAAATTTTCATTCGAGGGCACAAAGTCGTTTATCAGCCGGCTGACCTCGTGTTACTATGCTCAATGCCTGAAACCGGCGACCTCACTGGTAATGCTTGTCCGTGGATGTATCGGTGATTCCCTCCGTCACTGACCTAGCAGCATTCATCGGACAGCAAAGCAGACAGCATCGCCGGCATTAAAACGGATCAACCGCACAAGCATTTACCCGATTGACCTGAGGTCCGCGTGGGAGACCATCAGAGGGCGATTGCCGGTTGCAGTTCAATCCAAATGTTCAGGTTGCATCAATATATAGACTGATAAAAAGAATGATAAAGATTCAGGTCCGCACGTCACCGGATACGGATGATAGTGAACGAGTGCGTATCTGAAAGTCGATTCCCCCCAGGCATTGCCCAAAGGTACATCCTGATCGAAGCGTTTACGGGTGGTAGTTCTCAGTATGCCCCGCAGGTTTCAATTTAGCTGTACCTGATCCCCTCATCACAGAACAGGAAAGCGTAATATCCGGGCCCAGGCGAGGTCGCACCTCGCTGCGGTTCGACCTTCGTTTGTGAAATGAGTGTCTGGCATTACATCAACGGGCATCGACGGATCCTGATCGGATTGGCGCTGGTGGTGTCGTTTGTTCTGGGGCTGGTCTGGATCACCGGCGACAGGACAAGACCGGTCAATCAGGCGGTCCATCCCGTCAGCTCATCAGAGAAAAAGAGTGCCGCTCCGCGCGCTGGCGGCTCAGTCTCGCCGACTTCGCCGGCCGGCAATTACGGACACCAGACCCAAATCGATCGCCGGCGGATGGAGCGCGAACGCGAGGAGCTTGAAGAGAAGCGCGAGCGATACGACAAACCGGCAGAAGCGGCCGAATATTTCAGAACGAAGCGCCTGCCGGAAGGCGAATTCGATCTGCCGGTCGAAAGGTATCTGATCGCGGCCGAAAGGATCCGCGAATTGCCGCAGTATTCGACTGTCAGGCGGCGGATGCTTCCGTCGATCAGAGATCGAGCCGGCGCGAAGGAGAATCAGGCGGACGAGTGGTGGAAGCAGCTCGGGCCGGGCAATGTCGGCGGCAGAACGCGAGTTCTGCTGGTCAACCCTGTCAATCCTCAGGTGATCTATGCCGCGGCGGCGGCAGGCGGCGTGTGGAAATCGGAGGACGGCGGAGGCAACTGGCGCCCGCTCGGCGATCTGCTGCCGAACCTGGCGGTCAACGCCATGACCTTCGATCCCGCCAATCCGGATATCATTTATGCCGGTACGGGCGAGGGATTCTTCAATTACGACGCGATGAGAGGCGCCGGAATCTTCCGCAGCTCTGACGGCGGTGAGACCTGGCGCCGTCTGGAAGGGACCGGGACGCCGGATTTTCACTTCGTCAACGACATAGTAATCAGCCATATCAATCGAAACAGGATTTATGCCGCAACCCGCAGCGGAATCATGCGCTCGCTCGACGGCGGTCTGAGCTGGACACGGGTGCTCGATGCGAGGTCCGGCGGCTGCCTTGACCTGGTTTCCCGCACCGATCTGCAGACGGATTACATCTTCGCAGCCTGCGGAACTGAGGTCAGCTCGGCCGTTCCTTCCAGCGTTCAGGCGTCGATTTACAGAAACGTCGATGCCTCGGCGGGATTGAGCGCCTGGGTGGAGGTTTACAGCGAAACCGGCATGGGACGGACCAGCCTTGCGATCGCGCCTTCGAACCAGAATGTGATCTATGCCGTATCGTCCGAAAGCGGTGCGGCCGGTCCGGTGCACAGTCTGCACGCAGTTTTCAGGTCGGCGGTTTCGGGAGAGCCCGGAAGCTGGCAGGCGCAGGTCCGAAACTCGGGGCAGATCACTACCAACACCGCGCTCTTCACGAACCCCGTCTTCGCCTTCATGCAGGCGTGCAGCGGCGACAACAGCCTCTATTTTCATCAGGGCTGGTATAACAATGTGATTGCGGTGGACCCGGTCAACGAACTGAGGGTCTGGGTCGGCGGGGTTGATCTGTTCCGATCCGATGATGGAGGCGTCAACTGGGGGCTGGCATCATTCTGGCATCTCAAGGCCGGCGATCCGCGATACCTTCACGCCGACCAGCACGCGATAGCCTTCGATCCCCGATACGACGGAAGCTCGAACCGCAGGATCCTGGTCGCCAACGACGGCGGGATCTTCGCAGCCGACAACGCGCTCGCCGCGACCGCGACCGGAGAGAAAGCGGTCTGTTCGCCGCAGCTCAACACGTTCAAATGGACTCCGCTCAACAATAATTTCTCGGTGACTCAGTTCTATCACGGCGTCACGTATCCGGACGGAGCGAGATATCTCGGAGGGACGCAGGACAACGGCGTCGTTCTCGGATCCGATCAGGACGGCGTCAACGGATGGAAGGAGATCCTGGCGGGCGACGGCACTTACGTGGCCGTCGATCCGTACAATCCGCAGGTCATCTACGCCTCGACGACGGGATTGTCACTCAGGAAGTCGATCGACGGCGGGCAGAAGTTCCGTCCCGCGACAACTGGGATCAGCAACATCGGATTCAGATTCGTCACGCCGTTTGCAATGGATCCATCGAGTCCGGACCGGCTCTGGATCGGCGGCAGCCATCTCTGGCGAACACGAAACGGCGCGCAGACGTGGTCGATGGCGAGCACTCAGTTCAACGGCTCGGTTTCCGCCATCGCCGTCTCTCCGTCTGATGCGAACTTCGTGGTGGCCGGGACCGAGACCGGTTACCTTTATCGATCCTCGATCGGGCTCAACACCGATGCCGATACCGTCTGGCCGGAAGCCCGACCGAGAGCGGGATACGTCTCCAGCGTGACATTCGATCCCTACAACCGCGACATCGTCTATGCCACATATTCGACCTTCGGCGGCAGGCACGTCTGGCAGAGTCAGGATGCGGGAGCGACCTGGCAGTCGATCGACGGATCGGGAGTCGGCGCGCTGCCCGACGTTCCGGTCAACTGCCTCGTCGTCGATCCGACGAATACGAAGCATCTCTACATCGGAACCGATCTCGGGATCTTCGTCTCGCTCGACGGAGGCGTGAGCTGGGCGGTCGAAAGCAATGGATTCGTCAACACGCGTGTCGAATCGATGTCGGTCAATCCTTCCGGCGGAGTCGCTCATCTGTTTGCTTTCACTCACGGGCGAGGCGTCTGGCGGGCGCCTCTCGGCCGGAACTGCAATCCGCGGCTTTCTGCCACAGCCCAGACCTTCGGCATTCAGGGAGGGGCAGGGGAGTTCGGCATCAGCACATCCGGCGGCGACTGTCAGTGGACAGTCGATAGCAACAGAGTCTGGCTAACCCTGAGTAGCGGCCA
>CALBSU010000145.1 GCA_937967285.1 uncultured Acidobacteriota bacterium | reverse complement strand
TCGGTCTTCGTCGGATCTGCTTCGTTCGGCTTCATGTGATCGAAATTGCCGACCGTCATATCCATTCCGATAACGACGGCGTTGGAGTCGCCGTCGGCCGGCAAAGCATCTCCAAGACGAGTAACGACCAGGGTATTGGGATCAACCGTCAGGACCGAGACGCGCGTCCCGTTATCCCCGCTTGACGACATCCATGCGATCTGATCGTACGGGCTCGACCAGTCGAACCGGGCGGCCTGCAGTCTCACCCTGATGCCGGTGCCGGAGTCCGGCATCAGCACGCTCGACATTTTCTGCGGTTGAATCGAATTCCCGATGAAATCGAAGAAAGTGGCATGAACCTGATCGCCGTCGGCGAGCTGGCTTCCTGTAACGATCTGGTCATGTGTCGTGCTGGTAAAGTGGCCAATGGCCATCTCCAATGGATGATCGTCGGTGTTCGCCGCCGTCAGGAACGGAACCTCGACCCCTGCGGTTATCGTCAGCGTGGTCGGATCAACGCGATAGGTAGCCAGCGTGACCTGCTTGAGCGAATTGATAAAAAGCTCCGCGATTTCAGGCTGTCCGTCCCCGTCAAAATCTCCGGCGCCGAGCTTGCGAATGCCGTAGCCGTTGGCGATGCTGAACTCAGGCCCGAACGTGAACCCAAGGCTGGGATCCGTGGGCTTGTCCGTCCCCGCCGGTTTAGCCGCGGTCGCAATACGCAGCGTGGGATTTCCGGGGCTGGCATCATTGCTGTATCCCATGAGCAGATCGTCATATCCGTCGCCGTTAAAGTCGGCGACCACATTTAAAAAGGATGTGAACGACTTCAGGAATGAAGCATCCTGCGTGCTCAACCAAGTGGTCTTTGCGCCCGACGGGGCGTTGCCGACGCTCTGCCCGGACAGGGAGATGAGTTGGGGAGCATTGGAGGTGGAAAACTGGAAGGGAACGATCACCGACGTGTCCCGATCCACTTCAAAAAATCGTCCCGCCGCGGGCACGTTGCCACCGCTGTATGCGTGGTAATCGAAATAACAGTTGTTGGAGTCCGTGCATCCGGCCTGACCGTTCGGGATCACCTTCTGCTGATCGAAGGACTCAAACGTCGGGCTGGAATCGTTCATCCCCGCGGTGAAGAGGACGTTCCTTCCTTCTCCCGAAGAACGTGCGTAATAGAAGGTCATCAGCAGATCGTCATTGCGCAGCAGATGATCCAGGCCGTTGGTGAAATCATCCACGGTGGAGTAATCGGGCGCGCCGCCGGACTGGGCAAGGCTGTTCCGAAATTCCGCCCACATCCCGACAGCCGTCAGCACCGTCAAAAGAAACGACAGCAGCAGGATGCGCCCTGCCCGTCCTCGCCCAATCCAGCGCCCGGCCCTCGCAATGAATCCATATCCCTTACTCTGCATAAAACCTCCTCAGTATCTACAGGGTTATTACAAAAGCGGCCCGCACTCGCGGTCCGCTTCATCACGAACGAACTGCGCTCCGGCTCGTTCGAGCGATCATCTCCCGGTTGCCGTCTGCAGCAACGCGCGCACTTCGAATAAATCCTCTTTCAACACGTACCCGCTCGCGCCGGCTTCGGACGCGGCGGCGCGCAACGCCGGATCGTCATAACTGGTCACGATCACGATGTGTGCTGCCGAGTCGTATTCAATCAGCTGCCGCGCCGCGGCCAGTCCGTTCAGTCGCGGCATCCGCAAATCCATCAGCACCCAGTCCGGGTGGAGCTCGCGGTAAGCATCGAGCGCCTCAGATCCGTCGTCGCATTCACGAATCTCCTGGGCCAGATCGGCCACCATTCGCCGTATCATCCGGCGAACGGTCGGGTTGTCCTCGACGATCAGTAGTTTCATATATTTATGGTCGGATTACCGACGTGCGGCATTCTCGCCGAACCTGCCGGCGGCGGGTATTCGTGACCCCACCCATTTTGATGTGGGTGGGACTACCCATTTTTCAGTGGGTGAAGAGACGGAGGGAGTCTGAGAGCAACTGAATATCGGTCAGATCAGCTGTTTGTTCTCGATCGCGAATTTAAGGAGGGCATTGCTGCCGTGAAGTTCGAGCTTGGCGCAGATGTTTTCACGGTGACGATCGACGGTGCGCGGGCTGATGAAGAGGAGTTCGGCGATCTCCCGCGTCGTCTTTTGTTCGGAGATCAGCTTCAGGACGCGCAATTCGGTCGGCGTCAGGTCGTCGATGGACGGCTTGCGGGCCTGCAGAGCGCGAGCGCGGCTGCCGCGGTTGATGAGGAATGTCGAGAGTTGCGGGCTGACGAACTTCTCACCGGCGGCGACGGCCTTGAGGCAGGCGAGGATCTCCTCGACGGCGCTCTCCTTGAGCAGATAACCGGCCGCGCCCAGGTCGAGCGCGGTGTTGAATGTCGCTTCGTCGCGGTGCATGGTCAGGAAGACGATGAGTGTCGGGTGGCCTTCGTTTTGAACGGCGCGGGCGACCTCGATGCCGTTTTGCATGGGCATGTTGATGTCGAGCAGCGCCACGTCGGGTTGCAGTTCGCGTATCCGAGCCAGTGCCTGCGCGCCGTCGGCAGCCTCGTCAAGTACGTTGAATCGCGCATCGGTCGAGATGATCATCCGCAGGCCGCGCCGGAAAACCGGGTGGTCGTCCGCTATCAGAATACCGGTCGGATTGCTTGTCATTGGCTCTTTCCCGGGATATTGATCTGAATTTTCGTGCCCCGCCCGGGGGCGGACTGAATTTGAAACGTTCCGCCGAGCTGCCGTGCTCGCTCGGCCAGCCCCTTCAGGCCGAACCCGAGAGGGCCTGACTGTCCTCGCGCCGCCGACGGGTCGAACCCCCGCCCGTCATCTTCGATCGTCAAGGCCAGGGCATTTGCACGGCGTCCTATTCGAATCGCCGCGCGGCCGGCACCGGCGTGCTTGATGATGTTGTTGATGCCTTCCTGCACCAGGCGATAGAAGGTGACCTCGTCCTCGGGAGCAAGGAGACCGTCGATTTGCGGAATCTCAGTCTCGAGTCGAAATCCGGCCGCGTTTGCCGCCTGTTCGCACATAAATTCCAGCGTCCGCGTCAGGCCGACGGTCTCGAGCTGATGCGGGCGCAGGTTGTTGATGATTTCGCGGACCTCCTTCAGCGATTGCACCGCCGTATCGGAGATCTCGAGCAGTTGTTCGCGGACCGGAGACGAGGATTCCGTAACCGCCATTCCCATGGTCGCATTGTTTTTGATGATGATCAGATTCTGGCCCAGGCTGTCGTGAAGTTCGGCCGCAATGCGCTTGCGTTCGGCTTCCTGGGATTCGATCAATTCGCGGGAGAAGGCTTCCTGCTGCTGATTGCGTTCATTCAGTTGCCGTAACCGGATGCCGAAGGCCAGGCCCGTCAGTCCGATGACGACGAGTGCGATGAACGTGACAAACCACCAGGTTCTGTAAAACGGCGGCAGGACGCTGATTCTCAGGCTTTGGCCTTCGGTATTCCAGATGCCGTCGCTGGTCGCGGCGATCACCTTGAATGTGTATTCGCCCGGCGGGATGTGTGAAAAATAGGCCGTGCGTCGCGTGCCGGCCTCGATCCAGTCCGGATCGAGGCCTTCCAGCCGATAACGGAAGCGAACTTTCTCTGCCTTGTCGAGGCTCAGGCCGGTGTAGCTGATTTCGAGACTCGACTGGCCGGGATTGATTCTCACGCCATTGCGCCAGTCGACGGCGTGGCGATCCAGAAGGCAGTCTTCCAGAGCGACGGGCGGCGGTATCGCGTTGACCGTCACCCGGCTCGGATCGACGACGGCCACGCCGCCCTGGGTGGGAAACCAGAGGCGCCCGTCGCGGGCTTTGAAACCGGCCGGTTGAAAGCCGCCGATGCACTCGACGCTCGTCATCCCGTCCGCTTTGCCGAAGACCACGCTGGTCAGGAACGTGTTGCGCCCATCCGCGAAATCCATAAGTTCGCGTTTGCGCACCCGGAAAATGCCCTGTTCCGAACCGAGCCAGAAATACCCTCGATCGTCTTCAAAGATCTGTTTGATCGAATCGGAATGCAGCCCGTCGCGTGTGGTGTACCGCGTCAGATGAAAAGGATTTCCCGAGAGACGGATGCGATACAGACCTCCGTCCGATGTCCCCGCCCAGATGATTTGTTCCGCGTCCTGGTAGAGCGAGATGACGCGATCCGCTATCAGTCCTTCATTCTTCGTCCAGGCGGTGAGCCGGCCGTCGCGCCACAGCGCCAGACACCCGTAACCGCCGATCCAGAGTCCGCCCGCGGAATCTTCAAGCATCGTTTTGACATGTGTTGACGGCAGGCCGTTGTCGGGACCGTAATGCGTCCATCGACCGGAGGCGTCGCGGCGATCCAGCCCGTTCAAGCCGCCGAACCACATTGCGCCCTGCCGGTCGCGAATCATTGTATCCACGCGCCCCCTGATCCGGGCGGACAATTCATTGTCCCTGCGCCAGACTCCGTTGCGAAAGCGTGTCAGGCCGTTCAGGAAAGTGCCGACCAGCAGCGAGCCGTCCGGATCCTCGAAAAAAGAAGAGATATCGAGCACATGCTCGGCTCCGAGCAGGGAAAAGCGCTCGAGCCTGCCGCCGGCATATCGGGTCAGCCCCGCCTGGCCCGCGCTGATCCAGACGTTGCCGGTCCTGTCTTCGAGCAGCGGATAGACATAGCGATCCGTTGGAGGCCCGGGCAGCTCGAGGAAACTGATCGCCTGATCGGTTACCCGGTACAGACCCTGATCATAGGTGCCGAGCCAGTGACTGCCTTCACGGTCCTCGAGCACACGGTATGACCATTGAACGCCCTGAATCGGCAGCTGAGTCGCCTTGCCGTCTTTTTCAAGCCCGACGCTCGACTTGTCGGATGTCGTCCAGTAGCGTCCCTGCTGATCGAGATAGAACGGGATGCCCCGCAGAGGCGGCGTCAGAGTGGCGGTCCATTTGCCGCCGCGCCGCTCGAAATACCCCGAGATCCTGTCCCGGTTGAACCAGAGACGCCCTCGCGTGTCGTGCGTCAGCGAGCGTATCCCGGAGTGAAATGCCGATCCGGGAGCCTGACCGGAAGGGATCGGCAGATGTTCCCACCGGCCGTGATAGAAGATTTCGTAACCGTTCCCGACAGCACGGAATGCCGAATGGAGATATCGTCCGAAACCGCCAATGTAGGTCTGAGAATTAAACCGGCCGGCATCGTCGGGCGAGAGCGACAATTTGATGAATTTTCCATTGCGCCATTGGACCGCTCCACGGTCAGTGAAGACCAGTATGTTGCCCGACTCATCCTCGTCGATGAAGTCTACGTAGTTGCCGGGCAATCCATCCCTGCTCGACCAGCCGGTAAAGGCGCCGTCGCGGTAACGGAGCACGCCGCCTTCTTCGGTGCCGATCCAGAGGTTGCCGGCTCGATCCTCGTGCAGCATCGTGAACCGGTTGCTCAGTATTTCAGGTCGGGTAACTTTGGTGAATACGGTCATCCGCTGGCCGTCAAAACGGGCCAATCCGCCCTGTGTCGAGAGCCACAGATAGCCGTCGCGAGTTTGAACGAGATCGCGCACATAGTTCTGAGGCAGGCCGTTCTCGACAGCCCAGTGATCGAGACGGTATTGCGCGGTTGCGGCGGTATGGATGCTGATCAGTAGCAGGAGTTGAAGCAGGCAGGCAGGCACGAACCGATATGGATCATTACTCTCCATGGCCATCTGCGATGGCATTTGGATGAAGCTGCGTCGCACTGCCTTTTCCGCTCCGCTGGTCGTATGAATATGAAATCTGCTCACTGTCCGATACGGAACAGAAACAGCCGGATAGACATCGGACAGTCTATACAGCACTTTTTGAGGCGTCAACCCGGGGCTCATTCGGGCACGAAGGCGAAGTTTGGCTTCAGGTCTCGGGTGTTTGATATACTTCGATCCGCGGATCACAGATAAATCAGGGGATATACCTCATCAATTTACCATGCCCGAGCAGGTGCAAATGAACAAAGGTATCGACAGAGAGACGATGGCAGAGTGGATGGAGCGCGTCGATGCGCTGCGCGGATCGCCCGACTGGGGGCCGGACGAAGGTCAGATCATCCTCAAGCAGACTCACATCTCGGCCGTTCTGATCGGCGGCCGGCACGTCCTCAAACTGAAGAAGCCTGTCGATTTCGGGTTTCTCGATTACACGACTCTCGACAAGCGGCTCAAGGCCTGCGAGGCCGAGGTCCGGCTCAACCGGCGGCTCTGCGAGGATGTCTATCTCGGCGTTCAGCCGGTCTCGATGATCGACGGCCGGCCGCGCATCTCATCCGGGGGAACGATCGTCGATTACGGCGTCTGGATGAAGCGTCTGCCGGATGACGGGATGCTGGCGGAACTGGTGGCGAACGGATCCGTGACCGAAAGGATGATCGACGACATCGCCGCGAGGCTCAGTCTGTTTCACCGTCAGGCGGAGCGAAATCCGTCGATCGACCGGCATGGCAGCATCGAGGAGATACGTTTCAACTGGGAGGAGAACTTCACCCAGACCGGGACTTTCATCAACCGGACGCTTACGCCGGACCAGTTCGGATTTCTCAGGAGCTGGGTCGATCAGTGGCTCGAGGGCCATTCTGGTTTGATCAGGCGGCGCGTGGCGGACGGCTGGATTCGCGACGGCCACGGCGATGTACGCTGCGAAAGCGTCTGCATCCGCGACGGTGAGGTGGTTATCTTCGACTGCATCGAGTTCAACGAGCGGTTTCGCTGCGGCGATGTCGCCTCGGAGGTCGCATTCCTCGCCATGGACCTCGATGCGCGCGGCCGGCCCGACCTCGGCTACTATTTCTGCGAAAGATATCAGGCGCACAGCGGAGACACTCACCTCTTCCGACTGATCCCTTTTTATAAAGCCTACCGCGCTTACGTGCGGGGCAAGGTCCAGAGCTTCCGTCTCGACGAGAGCGAATTTCCGGAAGCCGAAAAGCAGCAGGCGGCCGTCAAGGCGCGGAACGATTTCGACCTGGCCTGTCGTTACGCGACGTCTCTTCGCAAGCCGACGATGATCGTCATGACAGGGCTTTCCGGCACCGGCAAGACGGCCATCGCCCGCGCAGTGGCGAGCGAACTCGGACTCCGCGTGCTCTCGGCCGATGCGGCGAGACAGTTCCTCTACGCGCAGGACAAGAAGCCGTCGCCCTACGGCGAGGGAGCGTACACCGAAGAGGCCAACGTCAGAACCTATCGGACGCTGATCGAGATGGGCTCGGCCTTTCTCCAGAAAGAGCATGCGGTCATCCTCGACGCGACGTTCCGTCGCCGGGCGGATCGCGAACTGGCGCGCGCGGCGGCCGAAGCCGCGGGCGTGGAATGGCGGATCATCGAATGCCGCCTCGATCCCGAGACCGCCCGAAAGAGGCTCGAACGCCGGAGCGAGCTCCGCGACGGGCTGTCGGATGCCGACTGGGAGGTCTATCTCAAACAACGCCAGGAGTTCGAACCCGTCACCGGAATCGATGATCATCATCACATGGTCATCGATACCGGAGATTCC
>CALBSU010000144.1 GCA_937967285.1 uncultured Acidobacteriota bacterium | reverse complement strand
ACATGAAAACTATACGGATAAGCCGCAGGCCGCGCAAGCAGGGCGGAGTTGGAGACATCCGCTTCGGACAACTGCTTGATTCCGCTCAGCCCGTCACAAGATAATGCCTCGTTCATCGTCCCGACATCGGGAACCAACTGAAAGGAGCAGCAGAAAATGGCTGAAAACATCATCCTCGATCGCACGGACAGGATCGCCAGAATCACGATCAACCGGCCCGATAAACTTAACGCGCTCAACATCAGGACGCGGCAGGAGATGGCCGAGGCGCTCGACGAGCTTCGCTCAGACGACGCGATCCGCGTGGTCGTCATCACCGGCGCGGGCGAGAAAGCGTTCGTCGCGGGCGCCGATATCAACGAATTCGCCGGACGGACCGCAGTCCAGCAACGCGCCGTGATGAAGGCGAAAAGCATCTTCACGGCGGCGGAGGAGTTTCCGAAACCGCTCATCGCCATGATCAACGGGTTCTGCCTGGGCGGCGGATGCGAACTGGCGCTGGCCTGCGATATCCGGCTCGCCGGCGAGAAGGCACGCTTCGGCCAGCCCGAGATCAACCTCGGCATCATCCCCGGCGGGGGCGGCACCCAGCGCCTGACGCGGCTGATCGGCGAAGGCAGAGCCATGCAGATGATCCTCAGCGGCGAGATGATCGACGCCCAGACCGCGCTCCGATTCGGCCTCGTCAATGAAGTGCATCCCGTCGACCAGCTCGAAGCCCGGACCATGGAGCTCGCTGCCAGGATCGCCGAGAAGAGTCCGATCGCCCTGGCCATGGCCAAGACCGCCGTCAAAAATGCCGTCCGCATGACCCTTCGCGAAGGGCTCGACAGCGAAATCGACCTTTTTGCGCTCTGCTTCTCCACGGAGGACAAGGAAGAGGGTGTTCGCGCGTTCATCGAAAAGCGGAAACCCGAATTCAGCGGCCGCTGATTTTTTTGAACCGATCCTGTTCGCTGTCGATCTAAAGCAGGGTACTTCGAGGAGTGTATGACCGCGTTGCTGACCGCCGCGGTCCGGTCGAATTGTCTCGATTACGGAACCATATGAAAAATAAACAATTTGTGACGATCATTGCGCTCATTTTTGCGCTCAGTCTTGCCGTCGCCGGCGTCAATGCGCGGCCCGAGTATCTCAGGCAGTATGCGGCCGATCCGCTTTCAAAACCCGAACTGCGGAACTCCTGCTCAGTCTGTCACGTCAATCCGGCCGGCGGAGGCCCCCGCAACGATTTCGGCAGGGCCTTCACGCAGGCAGGGTTTCAGATCACGGACGATCTGAGACGACGGTTCCCCGACCGGTTCACTCAGGCCCAACCGCCGGTCAGCTTCGTCTCGGATTCCGAAGCGATCGTCACAATCGACGGCAGGAAGTTCCTGATCGACACCAGAAACCGCTCGGTCCGCGAGGTCGATGCCGCCCCTGCGCCCGAAAAAACGATCGCGCAGTCGAAACCCGAGCCATCGACAAAAGCTGTTCCCGAGAATGTCTACCGCCAGGGCGATGTCCGCCTGATCAACCTGCCGACAGCGATGCCGATTCCGAAGGGCTCGCTCTGGTCGGACTTCACGCATCGCTTCCCGTACAGCGACCCGACCAGTTCGTCCGAGCTTTTCGGTCTCGACAGCCTGGCCATCCCCTCGTTCGGTTTCATCTATGGAATCACCGACCGGATTCACGTCGGGGCCTATCGTTCGCCGGGCGATGTCGGGCGGCCGATCATGCTCTACGCCGGGGCGAGCCTGCTCGACGAACAGAAGGGCGATCCGCTCTCGATCATGGCACGGATCGGTCTCGAGGGCCGCGACAACTTCAAGCGGACCTTCACGACCAGCTTCGAAGCCACCTTCGCGCGCAGCATCACCCGGCACGCCCAGGTCTACTTCGTTCCGACGATCTCGGTCGGCGACCGCCCGCTCGACAGCGATCCGAAATTCCAGCAGCCGGGCGAGACCGCGGTCGCGCTCGGCATCGGCGGCGCTCTCAACATCCGCCCGACCGTGGCTCTGATGGCCGAAGCGAATTACCGCGTCAACGAAAAAGCGCGGTATATGAATGTCGCACTCGGAATCCGCCGGCCGGTCATCGGATTCGGCGTGCAGAAGGTCAGCGTCTCGCGGAAGCACGCCTTCAGCCTGGTCTTCAGCAACGGACCGGGCACGACCTTCGCCCAGCGCTCGATGACCCGCGGCCTGCTCTTCACCGACGACGGCCTGCGCGGCCTGACGATCGGCTTCAACCTCTCACGCAGGCTCTTCTGAAATTAAATGCGGCGCCCCGAAAGGCGCCGCATCATATTAATTAATCGATTTGGGAGATTGCGGAAGATCCTACTTCCGGCGCTTCGAGTAGCGGGTCAGAGTGTCGGGATAGACCTTGACTTCGGCCGGCGTTGCGACCGAACCGCTGAGAACCTTGACCGGGTCGCTGGTCTTGCCGTAAACGCCCTTCATCGAGCTGTCATCCTTCGAGATGACCGAGCCCTTGAGTTCGAGGCCGGCGAAGAGTCCCTTGCTGCGCGAGTATGAGAGGATCTGAGCATTGAGCGCGAGATCCGTCGCCGCGCCGACTTCACGGCCGACCGGTCCGGCCGCGACCGAAGCGTCGCCGCCCATCTCGAACTTGCTGCGGGTCAGGCTCTCGAGCCCCTTGTCGGTCATAAAGAGCAGAACGAAATCGGTCGCCTGCGCGCCGATCTGAAGTCCGAAGCTGCCGCCGGCCAGGTTGAAGAACGAGGGAGCGCTCCATGCGCCGTTCGTCCGGCAACTGGCCACGCCCTTTCCGCCGCGGCCGCCGACGATGAAGCCCGCCTTGATCACCTGCGGAAAGAC
>CALBSU010000143.1 GCA_937967285.1 uncultured Acidobacteriota bacterium | reverse complement strand
GTAACGAAAGAAGAGACGTCCTTCACCGAGTTGCTGGACAACCGTGAAGGCATCATTCTGGATCTGGAGAACCTTCATTATTTCACGCTCAATGGTTCGGCGGTGATGATCTGGAAGATCCTCAGAAACGGGAGCAACGTGACTCCGGAAGATCTTGCCGCGCAGGTCGCCTCGGCATTCGACATCGACCGGCATCAGGCGCTCGCCGAGACGGGAGCGTTTCTCGACGAGTTGAAGGCTCACGGGCTGATCGGGTTCTCGGATGCCGAAGAGACGGAATCTCCAAAACGCGTCGCGGTCGAAACCGGCGGGCTTCCCGTTTACGAGCCTCCGGCGATGAAGGTCTCCGAATCGCTCTCCAGTGTGGCCCTCTCGGGTTCCTCGACCGTCGCAACAGCAGCCATCTCAACCGGCGGTAACGGTTAAGCGGATTGATTATGCCTGCGCTGAATCTGACGATCAGCAGGGTTCCCGTCAGGATCGAGACAGACTCAGACCAACTGCGATCCATCTTCGCAGACTATTTCAGACACCATCTCATCGATGATCAGGAACGCCGGAACGACGAGGGTCGGATCGCGCCGATTCTGGTCCGTCTCCGTGCGGTGGACCAGTTGCCGGACCCGGAGGGACGGCTACTCTCAGCGGCGGGCGGCGTTGAGTTGCGCGAGCTGAGTCGACCCGATGTTTACGAAATCCTGACTCCGTCCGCCCGCTTCCGCATCCGCCCCGGCCAGGGCGAGATCGACGGACTGATCGCGCCGCCGGCGCTCGAAAGCCCTCATCTGCTGACCAACACGTGGGCGCTCTTTCCGCTGCTGCTGGCGCTGCGCGCGCGGGGCCGTTATCAGTTGCACGCGGCCGCGGTCATCTCGCCGGAAGACGAACTGTGGCTGATCTGCGGACCTCAGCGGTCGGGCAAGACGTCGCTGGCGACCGCGCTCGGGATCTCCGGATGGAGGCCGATCGCCGACGATACGATTCTGCTCAGCCGTGACGGAACCGGATATTCGGTCGATGCGCTGAGGAAGAGGTTTCACGTTTCAAACGATATTCTTGAACGCTGGGGATTGAACGCCGAGGCGTCCGTCATTCCGGGCGGAAGACGCGGCTTCGACGGCCTGACCGGGTTTTCGACTCTGGAAGATGCGGCCCGCACCTTCGATCGCGTGACCGGTATTCTGATGACGCGGATCGGAGCTGCTCCCGCGAGCGAGCTGCGCCCGCTCTCGAAAGGAGAATGCCTGACGGGGCTGGCGGCTGAGAGCGCGTTCTTTCAACTCCTGGGCGACCGCATCGGCGAGCACTGGCAGTTGCTGGCGACTCTGGCGCGCGACGCCGGAACCTGGCGGCTGACTGCGGGCCGGGACATTCTGGACGATCCGTGCCGGGCGGGCCGTCTCATCTCAGGGCTTCAGGCAGTCGATCGGACATAGAGCTGCCGGTCGTCGACTCCCTTGGCGAAGAGGAAGATTCTGTTATCCGTCGTCGTAGCAGCCAGTCCGGCGTCGGTTACGCCGGGATTGGGCAGCGCCATCCACCCGCTCCACGTGCCGGTCTCGCTGCAGATGTTGACGTAGGGCATCATATCCGTCCCCTTGACGAAGAGGTACAACTGGCCGTCGGCGGTAACGGCGGTGATCGCCGCATCGGTTCTGCCGTCGCCGGGAACTTCAGCCCAGGGCAGCCAGAAGCCGTCGACCGTCCGCATCCTGACCAGAATACGTTTCGAGGTCAGTCCCTTGGTGAAGATGTACAGTTCGTCCTGAAACGAGACGACCGCGGGCGTAACGTCGGTGTGTCCCTCGCCGGGGACGGCGTCCCATCCGCTCCAGTATCTGCCGCCGGGAGCGAGTTCATTCAGATACACTTTCTGGTCCGACCCGACCGCGCTCACCACCAGCCTTCCGTTGACGATGGCAGAAGCGACAGATGTGCTGGTGAGCAGTCCGCCGGGAATGTCATCCCACGGTCTCAACGACAGCTCCGGTTCGTCGAAGCGGTAATATTTGTGACGGATGCGGCCCTCCTGATCGACCGCGAAGGCATAAAGCCGCGTGTTGTGCAGCGAACATGACAGGGCGTGATCGGACTCGATCTTCTGTGGATCGGGTCGCCAACCCGACCACTGGCGGTCGGTATCCGGATCGCGACCCGTGTCGGGCTCCTCGGGCACGGCCGCCAGCGATTCATCCATTTTGTTGAAGCTGTTCAGGTAGACTTCGCTGTCGCTCCGGTTATTGCCGAACAGGAAGACATCGCCGTAAGCGTCGACGGTAGCTGCCGGCGCGCGTTCGGTGGTGAAGCCGCCGGGAACGGGGCGCCAGTCGTTCCAGTTCGGGATGCGTGGCGGTTTGGCGACGAAGCACCCCGATTCGAGCTCGGTTCCCTGAACGTAAAATCCGGCCGTCGACCAGCGACCAGGAACCCTGCCGACAGGCTGCTGAGTGTAACGCGATCCGTCCCACGCCACCTCCCACAACTCGCCCGTCATCTCGTTGACCACGACCAGCCGGCCGAGCCTGTTCAGAAACTGACCGGCCGACGCGCAGAGAATCCGATTCTCGCGCTCGCGATCGAAGGCGAGCTGCGTCTGATAGAATGTCCCGCCGCGCGGAGGTATGAAGCGCAGGTCCTCGGCCGCGTAACCGATGTTGGCCAGCAGCGTCGCCTGTCCGGCGGCGTCGATGGCGTAGATCTTTCCGCCGTGCGGATCGTCGTCGCTGTAGCCTTCGACCCCGACGATGATCTGCCCTCCCAGCGGGCCGAAAGTTCGCGGAGCGACCGCCACTCCTTCCAGTCTCATCTTCAGATCGATCAGCAGAGTCGGAGAGCCGTCAGCCGAGACGAGATAGATCGCGCCGTTCGCTTCCATCGCGATCAGCCGGCCTCCGAAATCGCCTTCGGTGTCGAAACCGAGACCGCCCCACAGCCCGCCGCCCGGGCCGAACTCGATCCAGACGTCTGAAATCACTTCGCCGCCGGCGCCCAGTCGCGAGACCTCAGTCTGCGGGCCGCGGCCGATGTAGATCTCGCGCGGAACGAAGCCGGCCGCCAACGGAGGACCGGCATCCGGAACTATCGCCATCTTCGATTCGACGCGGCGGTACATCCCGTACCCTGCGGCGAACCTCTCCCGCGATCCGTCCCTGCCGATCGAATTGAGGATCTGTGTCCGGCTCTCGAGCGGAGTCGTGTACGGAGACAACGACACGAGCAGGCGATCGCTCCCCTGATGCCAGGCGAGTCCCTTCGGATTGACCACCTCGCCCGGTCTGACGGTCTGATCGAAATCGCCGCGGAAGGCGACCAGCTCCGTGAACTGATACGGATACTCCGACGGCGGGAGGACGACGGCAAGTGGCTGCTGATTACTCATTGTCTCTCGATCTGCGCTCCGTGTATTCAGTCGGCCGAGGCTCCCGAAAGCCTCTGCCCGTAAAGCGGGAACCGCGATGTCAGCGATTTGACATCGACCGAGACATCCTGCCGGACGGTCTCATCCGCCGGGGCCTGAAGGACCCGCGCGATCAGCGAAGCGATCGCCCGCATCTCGTCTTCCTTCATCCCGCGCGTCGTCACGGCCGGAGTGCCGATTCTGATGCCGCTGGCCTTGAGCGGAGGATTCGTGTCGAACGGAATGGTGTTCTTGTTGACCGTGATATGCGCGGCTTCGAGCGACTTCTCGGCCTCCTTGCCGGTCAGTCCCTTCGAGAAGACATCGAGCAGAAAGACGTGATTGTCGGTGCCGCCCGAGACGATCCTGAATCCGTGTTCTCCCAGGGCCGCGGCCATCGCCGATGCGTTACGGATCACCTGCTGCTGGTAGTCCCTGAACTCCGGCTGCAGCGCCTCTTTGAACGCCACCGCCTTGGCCGCGATGATGTGGACCAGCGGTCCGCCCTGAATTCCCGGAAAGACATTGCGGTCGATATCTTTCGCGTACTGCTCCTTGCACATGATGATTCCCGAGCGCGGGCCGCGCAGCGTCTTGTGCGTCGTCGATGTGACGAAATCGCAGTGCGGCACCGGCGACGGATGCAGCCCGGCCGCGACCAGGCCGGCGATGTGCGCGATATCGGCCATGACCATCGCCCCGACGCCGCGAGCGATCGCGGCGATCCGCTCGAAGTCGATGATCCGCGAATAGGCCGACGCGCCGCAGACGATCAGCTTCGGCTTGTGCTCGCGGGCCAGTTGCTCCATCTGTTCGTAGTCGATCGTTTCGTCCTCGCGGCGGACGCCGTACGAGACCACATTGAAGCTCTTGCCCGAAAAGTTGAGCGGATGGCCGTGCGTCAGATG
>CALBSU010000142.1 GCA_937967285.1 uncultured Acidobacteriota bacterium | reverse complement strand
GCGATGCGGATGGTGAGTTTGTGTTCTCCCGGGCCGAGTCCGCCGGCGAGGATGACGGTGCCGAATCTGCGGCGCGGACCATAGAGGTCGATCTTTCTGAGCGGCGCCGGCGCCGGCTTTCCGTCGATGAGCAGTTCGATCATCCCGCCGTCCGGGCCGCTGAGAAACGAGAGGCCGAGCACCGTTCCCTCGAAGTAGTATTCGATCTGGGAGCCGGCCTTGCCGCCGTAGAGCAGTTTGGCGGGCAGCCTGCGGTCTGCGGCAGGCAGGGTTCGCCAGCCGGACTCGTGCCAGATCTCGGCGATCGCTTTGAATTCGCCGTAGTTCATCTCATCCGAGACAAGCGGCAGCGGGAGAGATTTTTCGATCGGCGAGGCTTCCATCTTCGCCTGCGCGATCAGGAATCGGATGATCGCTTCGGCGCGTTGATTCGCGTTTCGGTCGGCGTTATCCCGAGCATCCGCGGGCGGGGTGCCGGTCGATGGCGATGCTTCGAGATTGATCGTCGGGACGGCATAGTGCGCGGCGATGGTCTCGTGCCATTCGATGACTGCCGGATTGCGCTCTCCGCCGAAGAGCAGGATGATCTCGGGCGGTTGAGGGACGATGAGCAGTTGCCGGATCAGTCCCTCGATCGCTTTTTTAACAGCGGACTCATCCTCGCCGGAGTCCTCGGACGCGAATTCAATGAAGACGAGGTCGGGCTTGAACGCGATGCAGTCGCGCCTGGCGCGCATCGCGCCGTAGAGCGATCCCGTGCCGGCGACGCCGGCGTTGATCTCGCCGATCTGGTTCTTCGGATAGTTCTTCCTCAGCCAGGATGAGACCTGCGGGCGATATGAGTTTCGGCCGGATTCCGCGGCGGTCAGCGATCCGCCGATGTAGCAGATCGTCGCCTCCCGTCCTTCGGAGAGCTTCGTGAAGAAATTGCCGATGTTGCGGCGTTTCTCGGAATTCCTGACCTGCGCAGTCTCTTCGGCGAAACTGGGATTGGAGATCGTGATCGATCTTCGCGCCGGGATGTCCGGCACGACAGTCCGTTTGGTCTGCGCTGTCGCCGGGGCGGTGAAGGGCGTCAGTGCCACAATGGTTGTGATCAGAATTATCGGGAAAGTCCGGCGCATATCGCGTCAATCCATTTCAGAGCGGATGTGGGTCGGCTGGAAACCGATGCCCATATTCAGGAAGATGTCGTGGATCGCGTCATCATCGCCGTCTTCGGATGCGGCTGCCAGGCGCGCCACGAAATCCTCGAGCCTGTCGAAATCGTACTTCAACGGGGGCGCCACGAAGATCTTCTCGTAGCGTGTGGTCTGCGCGCCCTCTTCAGCGATGAGCAGTTCTTCCTTCAGCTTCTCGCCCGGGCGGAGACCCGTGAATTGTATATCGACATCCTCTCCGAGCGTAAGCCCCGAGAGGCGGATCATATCCCTTGCCAGATCGACGACCTTGACCGAATCGCCCATATCGAGCAGGAAGATCTCTCCGCGCTGTCCGAGGGCGCCCGCCTGAATGATCAGTTGCGCCGCTTCGGGGATGGTCATGAAGTACCGCTCGACATCCGGATCGGTGATGGTGATCGTGCCGCCGTTGCGGATCTGTTCGCGAAAGATCGGGACGACGCTGCCGCGGCTGCCGAGCACGTTCCCGAACCTGACGCACGAGTAGTGGCCTCCCGGGCGGACGGCCTGGGCCTGGAAGAGCAGTTCGGCCACGCGCTTGGTCGCGCCCATAATCGAGGTAGGATTGACTGCCTTGTCGGTCGATACCATGACGCAGCGCTCGACGTTGAAGATCGAGGCCGCTTCGAGCAGTCGCGTCGAACCGACGATGTTGTTGAGGACGGCCTCGGCCGCATTGTATTCGAGCAGCGGAACGTGCTTGTGAGCGGCGGCGTGAAAGACCACCTGCGGACGATGGCGCTTGAAGACCTGGTAGAGCCGCGCCGATGAACGGAGGTCGCAGATCACCGGGTGGATCTCGATCCCGTTCGTTCCGAAGACGGCCTTCAAATCGCGTTCGGCTTCGAAGATCGAGTTCTCATCCTTGTCGAGCAGGATGATCGATGCCGGGTCGAGCGTCGCCAGCTGGCGGCAGAGCTCGCGCCCGATCGATCCGCCCGCCCCCGTCACCAGCACCCGCTTGCCGACGTAGGACGACTGACTGGCTTCGAGCCAGGCCTCGACGTCGATCGAATCGCGCCCGAGCAGGTCCTCGATCTCGACCGGGCGGACGTTGCTGACCGTCACGTGATTGCCGAGTATTTCGTAGAGTGTCGGGATGATCTTGACCGGGACGCGCGCCTCCTCGCACAGATCGACGATCCTCCGGATGGTCTTTCTGCGGGCGTTGGCGATCGTGATCACAACCTGGTCGATCTGATGCGACGCGACGATCAGCGGCAGGTCCGACGGACGCCCGAGCACGGGCACGCCCTGAATCAGCGTGTTGTGCTTGCTCGGATCGTCGTCCAGAAAACCGTGGACCTCGAGCCCGAGGTCGCGCCGCCGCAGGATCTCGCGGACCGCCATGATTCCGGCATCACCCGCGCCGACCAGCAGCGTTCGCGAATTGACGCCGATGTGCTGCGTCCTTGCCCGCGCCGCGTTCTCGCAGGTGATCCGCCAGAAGAGCCGCGCGCAGAGCATGAGCGATGTCGTCAGCAGAAAGTCGATGATGATGATGCTGATCGGCACGGTCAGCAGCGGATAGACGCCCGTCAGTGACAGCCTCATCATCAGCAGCACCAGCGAACTGATCCCGACCGAAACCGCCAGATGCACCCCGTCCGGGATGCTGACGTATCGCCATACCCGCCGGTACAGCCCCATCAGAAAATTAACGCCCAGCCGGGCCAGAATCAGATACGGCAGCAGCAGGAAGATGCGGTCGTTTTCGACGCCCGGCGGCCAGCCGTCGAACCGCAGAATATGCGCGAAAATGAAGGATGCCGCCGCGATGACCGCGTCGATGGCCATCTGGACGCGACGACTGAGCATGTAGTTCTTGACCCACGGACGCAGGACAAGCCCGGGCAAATGAGAAGCGAACCACTGGTAGATTCCCGGCCTGCGGCCGGTATCCGCCAGCGATGACGCTGCTTGAGGGATATAGTTTTTGCTCAGACTCATGAAAATTCCTTATTACTGTCCGACATGAAGCAGTTTCCGCACCGTAGTCAGCAGGATGAATATGTCGGAGACCAGCCCGGCCTTGAGCGAATAGTTAAGATCGGTCGCGATCTTGGCCGGGATCAGATGTTCACGATAGTAACGTTCGGGGTCGGTCTGCCTCGAGAGAAGGGAACTCTCGTTCCTGAATTCGATCGTCGCCGGACTGGTCAATCCCGGCCGGAAGGCCAGGATTCGACGCTGATCGGGAGTATACAGCTCGACGTATCGCGGCACCTCGGGCCGCGGTCCGACGATGCTCATTTCGCCTCTGATCACGTTGAGCAATTGGGGCAATTCGTCGATGCGCAGACGACGGAGCCATCTGCCGCTTCTTGTGATGCGCGGATCGTCGCCGATCGTGATCTGCGTTCCCGCTTTTTCGGCGTCCGTCACCATGGTCCGAAACTTGAAGATCCTGAACCGCCGGCCCTCGCGTCCGATCCGGTCCTGCAGAAAGAAGACCGGTCCCGGCGAATCGAGCCTGATCCAGATCATCGCGGCCAGCAGCACCGGCGAGAGGGCTGCGAGCAGCGCCCCTGAGACGATCAGATCGAAAATTCGCTGTCCGGTGTATGATCTCATCGCATTTGCCGGTCCGTCGCCTGATCAGAAAGCCGGGCGGGCGGTCGAGGCGAATGAGCCGACGACCTCCCTCACCGTTTCGATGACGCGCGTCTGATCGGCATCGGTCATCTTCGTGTAGAGCGGCAGACTGACCGCGCTCTGAAAAACCTTGAGAGCCTCAGGCAGATCCCCGGGGCTCAGGCCGAGCTCCCCGCTCCAGTATGGATGAAGGTGGAGCGGGATGAAATGGACGCTGCACCCGATGCCTCGCTCCGCCATCCGGCTGATGAACTCGTCGCGCGGAACCGACAGCCTGACAACGTAGAGATGCCAGGCGTGCATCCCGCCTTCGGGCGCATGCGGCGGGAGCGTCACCTCGCTCAGCTCTGCGTCGTACCGCGCCGCCATCGCCGCCCGGCGCTCCCTGAATGCCCGTGCCTTCTTCAGTTGCTGAATGCCGATCGCCGAGGCGATGTCGGTCAGATTGTATTTGAATCCGGGTGCTATGACTTCATAATGCCAGGCCGGTTTGCTCGATCGATACCTGTCGAACGCGTCGCGGCTGATCCCGTGAAGCCTCATGACCCGGCACCGTTCGGCCAGCCGTGCGTCGCGCGTCACGATCATTCCGCCTTCGCCGGTGGTGATCGTCTTGGTCGCGTAGAAGCTGAAGACGGTCGCATCGCTATCGAGCGAGCCGATCAGCCGGTCGCGGTAGACAGTCGGCAGGGCGTGCGCCGCGTCCTCTACGACCTTCAGCCCCCACTGCCGCGCCAGCTCGATGATCGGATCCATGTCGCAGGCAAGTCCGGCGAAGTGGACCGGCAGAATCGCCCGCGTCCGCGGAGTGATCGCTCCCTCTATCTTATTAATATCTATATTGAATGTCCGCGGATCTATATCGACCAGAACAGGTCGCGCGCCGAGGTGCTCGATCACGCCGGCCGTCGCCGTGAAGGTGTACGGAGTCGTGATCACTTCGTCGCCCGGCCCGATGCCCAGCGCCTCGAGCGCCAGATGCAGCCCGGCCGTCGCGGAGTTGACGGCGATCGACTCGACGCCCCCTCCGATGAACTCCGAAAAGTCTCCCTCGAATCTTTTTGTCTTCGGCCCTGTCGTGAGCCAGCCCGATCGCATCGAATCGATCACCTCGGAGATCTCTTCCTCTCCGATGTCGGGAAGCGCGAACGGCAGAAATTCTTCCATAACGGTGTCAATGCATTAATCAATAGGCCTTCGGCAACGAGCCTGTGCGGGGTCGCGGCGGGATGCTGGGGGGCAAATGACAGGATTCAAAGCGATTAATCCTGCCCGATAGTTTAATCACAACTTAATGCCCGAATGCAAGAAAATTCGTAACTGC
>CALBSU010000141.1 GCA_937967285.1 uncultured Acidobacteriota bacterium | reverse complement strand
CCGACGGCCGCGGTCGAGCCTCCGCCGCGCCCGTGGGCCGTGCTCGGCGACGCCGAAACGAGAAAGAATCTGATTACTTCAATCTACATGTCGCCCGACGAACTCGAGGCGCATCAGCATCATCTAGAAGCCAAGTACGCGCGCGCCAATCGCGGCGAGGAGCTCTTCGATTCATATCGCACGGACGACGCAGAGGTCGTCGCGATCGGCTACGGCATCGTCTCGCGGATCCTCAAAACCGCGGTCGATGAAGCCAGAGCCCGCGGAATCCGGGCCGGGCTCTTCCGTCCGGTCACGCTCTGGCCGTTCCCCGACCGCGAGATCTCAGTCATGAGCGAATGGGTCAAGTCGTTTCTTGTCGTCGAACTGAGCAACGGCCAGATGCTCGATGACGTCAGGCTGGCCGTCGACGGACGCATTCCGGTCGATTTCTACTCGCGCGTCGGCGGCAACGTGCCGACCGTAGACGAGTTACTCGAACAGTTGATCAGAGTCAGTGAGGAGAGCCATGTACGCGAAAGCATATCAGAGAGCGAAGAGCTTTTATGGGGAGTTTGAGCGCAAGCCGGGCGACCACCTGACGACGCATTACTGTCCGGGGTGCGGCCACGGCAACCTGCACAAATTCATCGCCGAGGCGATCGACGACCTCGGACTGCAGGACAAAACGATCTTCGTCAATCCCGTGGGCTGTTCTGTGTTCGCCTACTACTACTTCGACGTCGGCAACATACAGGTTCCGCACGGGCGCGCTCCGGCATCTGCCACGGCGGTCAAGCGCGCCCATCCCGACAGCCTGGTCATCAGCTATCAGGGCGACGGAGACCTCGCCGCCATCGGGGGAAACGAGATTCTCCACGCAGCCAATCGCGGAGAGAACATCACCGTCTTCTTCGTCAACAATGCCATCTACGGCATGACCGGCGGCCAGATGGCCCCGACCACGCTGCTCGGCCAGAAGACGATCACCTCGCCCTACGGCCGCGCTCAGGAACGCGAAGGATATCCGCTCAGGGTGAGCGAGCTGCTCGCCACCCTCGAAGGTCCGACCTACATCGAACGCGTCGGCATCTTCGATAACAAGAGCCGCATGAAAGCCCGCAAGGCGATCCGCAAAGCGCTGCAGAATCAGGTTGAGGGGCGCGGCTTTTCGATGGTCGAGATCCTCTCGCCCTGCCCGACCGGCTGGGGCATGACGCCCGCCAGATCCTGCGAATGGATCGGCGAGCAGATGGTCAAACAGTTCCCGCTCGGCGTGCTGAAGGACGAATCGGCCGACCGCGAGGGCTGGAACCGTTACCGTTGCGTCGTCGAACCTGAACAGCTTCCCGAGATCCTCGATCTCGAAACCGGCCCGGCAGAGGAGTTCGCCGCTCCCGATGTTCCAGCCTGTTATCGCAACCCGGCGATCAAGATCGCGGGCTTCGGCGGTCAGGGGCTGCTCTTCCTCGGCAAACTGCTGGCCGAAGCGGGTATGCGCCACGGCTATCACGTTTCGTGGATCCCGTCCTACGGGCCCGAGATGCGGGGCGGCACAGCCAACTGCCACGTCAATATTTCGAGCAGTCCGATAGGCTCACCGCTCGTCTCGCGGCCGAGCGTGCTGATAGCGCTCAACCGGCCGTCGCTCGACAAGTTCGAATCCGAAGTCGTCAGCGGAGGCCTGATCATCTACGATTCATCGCTCATCGATCGTGCGCCTGAGAGGAAGGATGTTGAAGTGATCGCGCTGCCGGCCACGCGCCTGGCCGATGAGGCGGGCGATCCGAGAGCGGCGAACATGGTCGCGCTCGGCGCGTATCTCGACCGGACCAACCTGCTCGACAGGGCGGGCGTGCTCAAGGTACTTGAAAAGATGACGAAGAGCGAGGAGCGTATGGCGATCAACATCCGGGCGTTCGATCTGGGCGCGCAGGCATCCTGCCTGCCTGCAGCAATCTAGACGAGCAGTGTTTAACCGGATGCATGCGCTCCCGGCTGACCAGAAGAATACCGGAACGCGGTCAGTGTGCAGGGTAGACGAAACGATACCTCCCCGATCCGACGCGCACCTCGACCGTCTCTCCATCCTGGCGGCCCTGGACAGGGTTACCGCTCTCGCGGACCTCGTCGAGCTTCGCCTTCGGCAATCGCACCGTCGCGCGCGTGTTCGCCGGAACCTCGACTGTCAAAGTGAAATTCCCGTCTTTCATCTCCCAGGCTGAGGCGACCCTTCCGTACGGACTCTCGTGCGAGGCGCTGGCAGAGGTGAATCCGCCGCCCAGCCTCGGCTGAATCAGAATATGCCTGTAACCCGGCTCCGACGGATCGATCTCGATTCCCGCCATGACCCGATACATCCAGTCGCCGATCGCTCCGTAGGCGTAATGGTTGAACGAATTCATCCCGACATCCTGAAATGAGCCGTCCGGTTTCTGGCCGTCCCAGCGCTCCCAGATCGTCGTCGCGCCCTGTTTGAC
>CALBSU010000140.1 GCA_937967285.1 uncultured Acidobacteriota bacterium | reverse complement strand
GTGGAGTGCGGAGCGCGTGCGCTCCGCTTTTTCGAGATGATCATGGAACGTGACCACAATCAGATCGCCTGGGAACCGTCGAGCGAGGTCATCGCCCGCGCGCGGCTGACCGAATTCATGCGAGCCGCTGGCATCGAGACCTTCCCGGAGCTCCAGCGGCGTTCGACCGATGACGTGGCCTGGTTCACCGAAGAGGTCCTGAAATTCCTCGGAATCCGGTTTTCAGAGCCGTACACGCGGGTGCTGGACGAGAGTCGCGGGCCGGAGTGGCCGGCGTGGTGCGTCGACGGGCGACTGAACATCACGGAGAGCTGCCTGGATCGATGGGTCGACGACGAGTCGACGGCGGATCAGCCGGCGGTGATCTGGGAGGGCGAGGAAGGCGAGCGGCGGGAGCTCTCATACAGCGAGTTGTGGAACGAGGTCTGTCTTTGCGCGGCCGGTTTGAGAGCCTGCGGTCTGAGGAAGGGCGATGCGATCGGCCTGCACCTGCCGATGGCGCCGGAGACGGTGATCGCCCTGCTGGCGATCAACCGGATCGGGGCGATCGCGGTTCCGCTCTTTTCGGGATACGGTCCGGCGGCGATCGAGGCGAGGCTGCGGGATGTCGGGGCGAAGGCGCTCTTCACCTGCGACGGATTTCCGCGGCGCGGCCGCAAGGTGAGCGCCAAGCACACGGCGGACGAGGCGGTCTCGAATCTGCCTGAGATCGTGCGCGTTTTCGTCGTCAGGCGAACTCTGCAGACGATCCCGATGAAGATCGGGCGGGACATCTATTTCGACCAGCTTCTCGAGACGGGCGCGAAGAATCCGGGACTGCGCGGAGTTGAACAGACGGGCGCCGAGGATCCGCTGATCGCGATCTACACTTCGGGGACAACGGGCCGGCCGAAGGGGATCCTGCACACGCATTGCGGGTTTCCGGTCAAAGCCGCCCAGGATATGGCTTTCGGAACGGATGTCGGCCGCGGGACGCGCATCTCGTGGCTGACCGATATCGGCTGGATGATGGGGCCGTGGCTGATCTACGGCGCAACGATCCTCGGAGCGACGATCGTGCTCTACGACGGCGCGCCGGACTTTCCCGAACCGGACAGGTTGTGGCGTTTCTGCGAGGAGAATCGGATCGAGGCGCTCGGGATCTCTCCGACGCTGATCCGCGCGCTGATGGTTCACGGCGACGAGCTGCCGGCCCGTTACGATCTGTCGAGTCTGAGGATCTTCGCCTCGACGGGCGAGCCGTGGAATCCGGATCCGTGGTGGTGGCTCTTCGAGAAGGTCGGCGGAGGGCGGATACCGATCATCAACTATTCCGGCGGGACTGAGATCTCGGGCGGGATTCTGATGGGCAATCCGCTGCAGCCGGTCAAGCCATGCTCGTTTCCGGCGGCGTGTCCGGGAATTGCGGCGGATGTTCTTGACGAATCAGGGAATCCGGTCCGCGGCGAGGTCGGCGAGCTGGTCATCCGACGTCCGTGGATCGGCCAGGCGCGCGGTTTCTGGAACGATTCTGAAAGGTATCTCGAGACCTACTGGTCGCGATGGCCCGGCATCTGGGTTCACGGCGACTGGGCGATGATCGACGACGACGGCCACTGGTACATCCTCGGGCGGAGCGACGACACGCTCAAGATAGCCGGCAAGCGTGTCGGTCCGGCCGAGGTCGAGTCGGTTCTGGTCGGGCATCCGTCGGTGACCGAGGCGGCCGCCATCGGAGTGCCGGACCCGCTCAAGGGCAACGCCCTGGTCGTCTTCTGCGTCTTGAATAATGCGGATACGAACGATCGGCTGTCGGCGGAGCTGATCGAGATGGTCGGCGAAGCGCTCGGCAAGCCGCTCAGGCCGCAGCGCGCGGTATTCGTCAGTGCGCTGCCCAAAACACGGAACGCCAAGGTCATGCGTCGAGTGATCAGGGCCGCCTGGCTGGGCGAGGATCCGGGTGATCTGACCGCCCTCGAGGATCCGCGAACGCTGAATGAAATAAGAGCCGCCGCTCAGGCGGCCGGATGACGGAGAGGGATGAAAGCGAGGAGGTAGTTATGGCCACGACAGTTGAACAGCTCGAGGAACAGTTTCTGACACAGGATGTCGGTTTCGAGGAGATCAGTTCGCTTCCGATCGATCATCCGGGCGCGCACGATCCGGAGTACAGGGAGCGCCGCAATTTCATCGCAGCGCTGGCCCGACAGTACCGCCAGGACCCGCGGCACGAGATCCCGGTGGTTGAGTACACGGCGGAGGAGAAGGAGGTCTGGCGGCACGTTTGCTGCCGTCTCGAAAAGGCGCAGGCCGAACACGCCTGCTCATTCTACCTGCAGGCCAAAAAGGATCTCGGCATCAGTTGCCTGGCCATCCCGCAGTTGAGGGACCTCAGCGCGAAACTCGAAGCGATCACCGGATTCAGGCTGGCGCCGATCGAGGGGCTGGTCGAAACCCGCGCGTTTCTGAGCTGGCTCGGAAGGCGAACGATGCTCTGCACGCAGTACGTCCGCCATCATTCTCGCCCGGATTACACGCCGGAGCCCGATGTGGTTCACGAGTTCATCGGCCACGTTCCGGCCTTCACCAATCCTGCATTCGCGGACTTTTCGCAGTTCATCGGCAGGGGAGCGGCGATCGCGAATGATGAGCAGCTCGAACAGCTCGGCCGCCTCTACTGGTTCACGGTCGAATTCGGACTCGTCCGCGAAGGGGACGAGGTCAGGGCATTCGGCGCCGGGCTGCTGTCGTCCTACGGCGAACTGGAACACGCCTTCTCGAAGGATGTCGAGCGCCGGCCATTCGATCTCAAGACGGTGATCGAGACGCCGTATCAATATTCGGACATGCAGCCGCTGCTCTATGTCATTCCCTCGTACGCGCATCTCAAGGAAGCGACCAGGGAGTTCATCGAGAGTTTTTAGCGGGAAGGAGGAGCTAATGAGCGACAATCCACTGAAGATCAGACAGGTTCATCACATCGAATTTTACGTCGGCAACGCGAAGCAGGCCGATTACTACTATCGCAACGCCTTCGGTTTTTCGCGCATCGCCTATGCGGGCCTCGAGACGGGCAGCCGCGAGTACTGTTCGTACGCGCTCGAACAGGGAACGTTCAGGATGGTGCTGACGACGCCGTACGGGCCTGAGAGTCCGATCGGCGACCATCTCAGGAAGCATGGCGACGGAGTGCGTGATATCGCGCTCGAGGTCGACGACGCGGATCACGCATATGAGATGGCGCTCGTGCGAGGCGCCGAGCCGGTCTTCGAACCGCACACCGTGAGCGACGAGTTCGGATCGATTCGACGCGGCGCAGTCAGAATTTACGGCGACACGATCCATTCGTTCATCTCGTTCAAGGGCGGACGCTACGCCGGCCCGTTTCTGCCCGGATTCACCGAATCGAAGGTCGAGGGACGCGGCGCGGGGCTGCTCAGGCTCGACCATTTCGTGGCCAATGTCGAACTGGGCAACATGCGGACCTGGGAGAAGTGGTATCGGGACGTGCTCGGGCTCGAACGCTTCATGACCTTCGACGACAAGGACATCTCGACCGAGTACACCGCGCTCAACAGCGTGGTCATGGCCAACGAATCGAAGAGCATCAAATTCCCGATCAACGAGCCGGCGCCGGGACTGCGCAAGAGTCAGGTCGAGGAGTACAACGAATTCAACCACGGGCCGGGCGTTCAGCACATCGCGCTGCTGACCAATGACATCGTCAAGACCATCAAGAAGCTGCGCGCCAACGGGGTCGATTTCCTCGAAGTGCCCGACACATACTACGAGGTGCTGCGGGATCGCGTCGGCGAAATCGACGAGGATCTCGAGACGCTGCGCGAGCTGAAGATCCTGGTCGATCGCGACGATCAGGGCTACCTGCTGCAGCTCTTCACCAAGCCGGTCGAGGACCGTCCGACGCTCTTCTTCGAGATCATCCAGCGCAAGGGCTGTCAGGG
>CALBSU010000139.1 GCA_937967285.1 uncultured Acidobacteriota bacterium | reverse complement strand
GGCATCACGCCGACCACCGAGGGCGCGCTCGACATGAAGCTCGACCTCTCGCAGATGATCGACGGCTTCTCGGGCAACGAACACGCGCTGCCGATCCAACCCATTTACAAGGACATCGCCCAGTTCGTCGCCCAGACCAAAACCTTCTACACTCCGACGATCCTGGTAGCGTACGGCGCTCCGTGGTCCGAGAACTACTTCTTCGAGAACACCGATGCGGCCAATGACAGGAAGCTCGCACGGTTCATCCCCGACGAGCTGCGGATGACCATGCTCCGCCGGCGTCCGCAATGGTTCCTGCCCGAGGAGTACGGCCACGAAGGCATCTCGCGCGGCGCGAAGGAGATCATCCGCGCCGGCGGCCGCGTCGGACTCGGCGGCCACGGCCAGATGCAGGGCATCGGCTGCCACTGGGAACTCTGGGCCATGCAGTCCGGCGGCATGTCTCCGATGGAGGCTCTGCGGGTGGCAACTATCTTCGGCGCCGAAGCCATCGGCATGCAGCAGGACGTCGGTTCGATTGAATCGGGCAAGCTGGCCGACCTGATCGTACTCGACCAGAACCCGCTGCTCAATATCCGGCACACTTCGACGATCCGTTATGTCATGAAGAACGGCGAGTTGTTCGAGGGGAATTCGCTCGACCAGGTATGGCCGGCTCAGAAGAAGCTCGGGAAACAGTACTGGTGGGATCGGGAACCGAAGTAACAAGCCCCATCCGGTACAGCACCGGGAGCGATAGCGACCGGGTAGCCGGATACAGTACCGAAAACGATAGCGACCGGGTGGAGGCATACCGCCCGGTCGCTATTTATTTTTCGCAATAAACATTCTCGTCTCGGCAATCAGTTTCAGTAATTCATCCCCTGAATCCGACAGGGCCTTCAATACCGAATCCGGCGATTGTTTTGTCAACTTCATACGAAGCAGCACAACCCTGGCCTGCCATAACCATTCAATAACGTTTTCCTGCTGAGTCCGATTCTGGGAAATAAAGCTGATATAGTCCTTTAGAATATCGTCATACTTGGGATTGGATTGTGGTACGATCTCAAGCAATGTACCCAATATTATACATTTATTATGAAAATTATCGATGTCCGACAGACCTTCTTCCCTGAAACTTGAGTTGACCAGGTTGTAATAATTTAACAGTTCATTTTTCCAGGCAGATTTCTCTTTATCGGCAAGAGTCCGCAGCTCTCCATTCTTATCAAAATTCAGATTCCTGATCCCATCCAGCAATTTCACGCCGGAGGGTGTTTTTGTATATTCAACAACCGGCGGCGATCGTTCAATTATTTTCGGGTTTAATTGTCCAGCTTTCAAAGGCAGTATGCGAGGATTGCCGTCAGGAAAGAACTCTTTCAATATATTGTTAAAAGAATTCGTGTTCCTGGTTACAGCTTGAGAGAGTCTTGATGTGTCAGAGTAATCATTACACAGGCTCTTCGTCATGTTTTCCACAAGAAAAGTCCTGTATCCGTCCAGGATACTTTCATAGACGACGCCTTTGGCTCTACACTTCATCGCCAGCTTGCTTATTTCAGCTCCGGCACCGGGCATTGACATTGAAAGAGACCTGGGATCGCTTGACAGATTTTTAAGCTTTGCGACAAAAGCAGGCACAAAATAAGACAATTCATCCGATGTCAAATCCAATGTTGCGAGCATCTTTGCGACCGCACCGAATTGCAATGGCGAAGAGATACCGGATATCGCATTCCCAATCAGATTACGAACTTCAATCTGCTTGTTTTCATTATCAGTAAGGGCCGTACTCACTATATCCCGCAAAGCATCATAATAGATCGAAATATCATACCCCATCAGATCCTGACACGTGAGCGGGTCAAGATCCGGGATCTGTATTCTCTTAAACAGCTCGACCGCGCGATCTCTTTTTATGGGAATCATCAACCTGACCACCCTGCATTGAATTGAAACTGAGTCTAAATTAAGGGTATATGCGTAATTTAAATTTCCAATTCGACTGTCGGCGATATCAATTGCTTCCCGAAGTTTCATATTATGCTGAACATTGTACGAAAGGTCGAATAACTCTTCCAGAAGCTGTATTTTCCTGCCGGGACTTATAGCAATATTCGCTTCAAGCAACTGAAAAATAAGGTCAGCCGCAATCTCAGGTGGCGCATTTCTGGCTCGTTCGATTAATAGCTCAACTTCTTCATCAATTTTATTTTTCTCTGC
>CALBSU010000138.1 GCA_937967285.1 uncultured Acidobacteriota bacterium | reverse complement strand
TTTCTACTTTCTACTTTCTACTTTCTACTTTCTACTTTCTACTTTCTACTTATTTGACCATCTCCCCTCCGGCAGCTTCCCAGGCATTCATGCCGCCGAGCAGGGCACCAGCATTCTTATAACCGGCTTTATCGAGTAAGTACGCCGCACGGGCGCTTGTATGTTCGGCCGGTCAGGTACAGTACGCAATGATGCGCTTGCTGTTCGGGAGTCCCTGGAAGTCACCGGCCTCGAGTTTGGTGAGGTTGATGTCCAGCGCGCCCTTGATGTGGGAGATCTGGTAGGCCTCGGTTCCGCGGACGTCGATGATCAGCGCCGAGCCGTCCTTCTGCTGCTGGATGGCGTCCTGCGCGGAGACGCGCGCCATCTTGTCCTCCGGACTCTGCGGAGTTTCGGGCGTTGAAAGGGCGGATGTATCAGCCGGCTGGCCGGACGCCGCGGCCGGCTGGGTCGCCGCTGAATCGGGACCGCTGCATGCCAGCGCCAGACAGGCGAGGGCGGCAGTCAGTGCCAGTCTCCATTTCACGGTGTTTTCATTCATAAAATTTTGCTCTCTTCCAATTGTTCGGTTAAAGCCGGTTTTCGTTAAGGTTGAATATTGAAACGACGCCGAAATTTTACACGATCTGACCGGTTGACGACAATCACTCTAATCGCCTGCTGTCACGTTAGAAGTTCGAGGGCAGGCCGGGTTTCGTTTCTCTGAGGATTTCGAGCACCGCCTTTCTGTCCTCTTCGGGAACGGCCGCGAAGTCCTTGTCCCCTGATTGTCCGATCAGCGCCAGCCGGAGGCGCCTGTAGACCTCTTCGAGCGCCGGTTGAGGCAGCGCGTCGAAGGCCGGTGAATAGATCAGATAGCTGCACGGATAGCGAAAGAGCTTCTGCTTCAAATCGAGGTCGCGCAAAGATCGCCCCCTGGCGTCCCGCCTGCCGCCGGCAGCGAATTCTGCGGTAAATCCCGACGTCCCGCTGATCGGCGTCTTCCATCGGGTCTCGCCGATGAACATCAGATGCCGCACCAGGCTCTCGGCCGCATTGCCGATCCGGCGATGGGTGCTCTCGGACATCCCACGCTCCGGCTCGTTGAGTGCCTCCCGCATCACCTTGTCATTGTTCAGCGCCAGGCGTGTTTCGTAGTTGAGCCTGGTGATCAGATTGTGCATCTGGGTCTGATGCTCGAGCACCATGAGCGCCACGATGTCGCTTTCCACGGATGGATAGCCCGCCGGATCGAACCTGCCCTCGATTTTCGACAGATTCGAGCCGGTCAACTGCTCGGGCCTGTCCGGATCGCTCTTTTCATCGAAGATCATGTTGCCGGCATGCCGCTCGCTGCCGTGCTGCCCCGTCACATACCATCCGCCCCAGCGCTGCCTGATCGGGCTCGAATAGTTTGTGATGTGCGATCCGAGCGGGGCGATCGGATAACCGCGCTCGTCGGGATAGACCGACCTCACCATGAAGCCCGGCACGTTGCCGGTCGCTCCCGCGCTGTGACACTGCAGGCATTCGTCGTTACGAAAGAAACGCGGCCGTTCCGCCTTCCTCTGTTCGAGCATGTAGAAGACTCCGCCCAGATTCGGATCCACCGCCGCCAGTTCCAGCATGTCTCCGCCGCGCACCCATCCGACATAGATCTCATCCGCGAAATAGAGCGCCCGCGGATTCGAGGGCGAGATCCGATGGAGCTGGAAACTCGTCTTCGAAAAGACCAGCCCCTGCGATGACACGGGGATCTTCAGGTGTCTGAGCACCGATTCGAGATAGCCGTTCCTCTCGTTGAACTCCAGCCTCACCTCCCCGGAATCGATCCGTCGCTGCAACTCGGCGACGGCATCGTTGCTTCCGGCCCTGCGGTAGCCGATGACCGGATCGTCATGCAGCAGGCCCTGCCAGCCCGCGGCAACGAACCTCGAAATGCCGGCCGGAATCGCCAGAGCAAGTGCAATTAATAAGATTGTTCTTTTCATGATCACAGGTATTGTAGACGGGCCGGTTTGCCCGGCAATGACATAAGTCATCATAGAACACCGCCTCGTCGAATTCGCTGCCTTTGCGGCTAAACCTTTGCCACCTTTGCAGGCTTTGCGGTTAATTCTTTGCCTTAATTTCTACGTGGCGGTTTTGATCATATTCAAAAGTGGCTGTATCTTACAGCCCATGCACACACGTCTCGAACCTAAACTCTTTACCGTTCTCAAGGAAGGCTACACTCGAAAACAGTTCTCCTCGGACCTGCTTGCCGGCCTGACCGTCGGCATCGTCGCCCTGCCGCTGTCGATCGCGCTGGCCATCGCCTCCGGAGTCAAGCCTGAACAGGGGCTCTATACCGCGATTGTCGCCGGCACGGTCATCGCCCTGCTCGGAGGAAGCCGCGCCCAGGTCAGCGGGCCGACCGGAGCCTTCATTGTCATCGTCTACGGCATCGTCCAGCAGTACGGATACAACGGACTGGTCATCGCGACGCTGATCGCCGGGGCGCTGCTCATCGTCATGGGCTTGGCCA
>CALBSU010000137.1 GCA_937967285.1 uncultured Acidobacteriota bacterium | reverse complement strand
TCGTCGAGATCGCTCCAGACGACGCCCAGCCCGTAATGTCCCGACGGATCGTCGACGCCCGCTTTCTTCGAGACATCGGTAAACGTCCCGTCGCCGTTGTTGCGGAAGAGGGAGTCGCCGGCGCCAGGCAGCCCTCTGGGACCGCACTGGACCGGTACGTTCCTGTACTGGCAGAGCGTGCCCTTGCCGAACTGCGGCAGATCATTGAGTTTGAAATCGACGTAGTTGGTGACCATCAGGTCGAGGTCGCCGTCGAGATCGTAGTCGCCCCATGCGGAGCCGGTCGAAAACCGGCGGTCATCCGCGCCGGTTTTCGACGTCACGTCCTCGAACGTCCCGTCGCCGCGATTGCGATAGAACCTGTTCGGTCCGAAGCAGGTAACGTAGAGATCATCATCTCCGTCGTTGTCGTAATCCGCCACCGAGACTCCCATCGCCCAGCCCGGATCGGCCACACCGGAACGGACAGCGACATCCGTGAACCTGCCGTTGCCGAGGTTGCGATAGAGCGCCGCTCGAGGCGCGGGCTTTCCGGCCAGCGCGTTTTCGACAGTGTTGGAATTTGTCAGGTAGATATCGAGCCTGCCGTCCCCGTCGAAATCGAAGAGCGCCACGCCTCCGCTCATGCTCTCGACGATGAACTTCTTTTCGCTCGAAGAGGAGTTGACGAAGGTGATTCCCGCTTCCGCAGTGATGTCGGTAAAACGGACGTCTCCTTCTTTGGAGACCGCACTGCCGCAGAGGACCGCAACGGCCGGCAGAATCAGAGCGCAGATTCTCCTGATGACGGGTGAGTCCATCTTCAATCCTTCATCAACCTGTCGATTCGAGGTCTGAGAGCTTCCAGAAGCGCCGGATCTTCAAGGGCGTATTCGATCAGCGTCTTCAGATAGTTGACGGGATCGCCGATCGTCAGCCACTCTCCGTCGGTCACCGTTTGCGTGATCACGCTGCCGCCCCGCCTGACGTACTCGCGAACTGAATCTGTCAGCCAGAGTTCGTTCGAGAGTCCGAGCGGAATTTCGCGCAGAATGGCGATCACCTCGGTTGAAAGCAGAAATCTGCCGAACATGACCAGATTCGATTTCGCCTCTTCGCGCGACGGCTTCTCGATGACATCCTTCATCTCGCGGTCGCTGCCCGGTTTGAATTCGACCACGCCGTATCGGACGACATCCTCCCAGTCGACGGCCTGGGTTCCGACAACCAGCGCTCCGGTCTCGTTATGCACATCGATCAACTGCCGGGCGAAGGGCGTTCGAGTCTTCAGGATATCGTCACCGTATGCGTATATGAATCCCTCGCCGGCCGGGATATGATTTTCGGCAACCAGCAGCGGAGTGCCGTTGCCGTATGGCCCGCGCTGCGGCTCGAAGATGATCTCGACCCCTTCCAGAAGCGAGACGAATTCATCGAGAGCAGCGTATTTGCCAGCCGCCGGGAGATTCTTCAGTGAGTATTGCCGGTGCAGCGGCTCAGGATTCTCGCCCGTAATGATGATGATCCTCTTCAGTCCGGACCTGATGAACTCCTCGATGATCAGATGAATCGCCGGCTTGTTGACGACCGGCAGCAGCTCCTTCGGATAACCGAGCGTCACCGGCAGCATTCGCGTCCCCGATCCGGCCGCCGCTATGACTCCTGTTTCGATCTTCATAGTAGTAGAAAGTAGAAAGTAAAAAGTAGAAAGGACACCGGGAAAAGTTGTATCGTTATCCCGACGTCGGTCATTCAGCCGTGCGGTCCGATAACCACATCCATACTTTATACTTTCTACTTTCTACTTTCTACTGATTAGTGAGGTCTCCCCCCAATGCCTGCGCATCGGGGGGAGGTAGCTAGTGGAAGGAAGGATTCAGAGTGGTTGACAATCAGAGATGGGAACTGCTCACGCAGTCTCTTTTATCGAGGTATAGAGTGGTAGGAAAGCGATTCATATAAATTGTCTGAAATAAAATATGACGTTTAAAAAACCGGATCTGCCAACGAACGGACTTCAGCCGCTTCGCTGTATTCAGGACACAATCCCACGAGGAAATAATTTGCAGGGCTATATGGTATGGCTGAAAGCTGTCTCCCTCCGATGCACCAGGGAAACGCTTCTGTATGTGAGGTACTTTGCCTCTCTGACTTAAAATCTGGAGCGAACTTTAATATTTCAGCAGACTGGTGTCAAGAAAATAATTGAGTTTGAATCAAAAAAGGAGATGGAGTCATGGTTTGATTCGGCGTTTGCGTGTTGTTGTCGATTGAGTCTGAAGGTCGCGTGTGGTGACGCGTCTCTTGCGGGTATGTGCTTGCGGAGGATCGGGCGGTGTCAGGTCATCGGACCGAAGGGCGAGTTCTTCAAGATCCGGTGAAGGGAAGAGAAGTTCGAGCGGTTCGACCCGGACGATGGCGAAGACGGGGACGGAATCGGGATCCGGCAGGCTGACCGGCAGTCGTTTCCTCTCGGGCGGAGCCGGCGGAGTCAGATCGTCGCTTCTGAGAGCCAGCTCTTCAAGACCGGACGAGGGGAGGAGCAGTTCGGACAACTCGATCGGAACGAGTCGAACTCGACCGGCTATCGCATCCGGAAGCCGTGCCGCCGCCGTGTTGATTGCGGGGCTCTTTTCGGGCTCTGCTTCAGGTTGTTCGGATTTCGGGCGTTCGGTCCGAACCGATTCCCGCCGGGCGAACATAGGATCGGTCGGCGAGAGGCCGGGTTTCGATGACCGTTCCGCCTGTTCGATTCTTGAGAGTTCGCGAAGTTGCGTGCTTCTGTCTTGCGGTCCGAGGCTGAGTCGCAGGCCGCCGCTCTTTTCAGCAGGAGGCGCCGGCTCGGGCTCGCGCGCCTCGGCTATCTTCTCCGTCCGCGGGCGGTATTTCTCCATCAGTTCGGCGACCAGCCGGTTGGACAGCTCCTGCCGCTTTTCGATCATAATATCGAGGCCCTTGAGCGATCCGTTGACCTTTCTGTAGAGCACTTCGATGACGGTGCGATTGATGTCGGTCGATTTGCCGTCCTCGGGCGGCTGATATCCGGCGATGTAGAGGTCGAGCGCCTCGCGGACTGCCCCTGTGGTTTCGCGCGCGGTTGCGAGGTGCCAGATGGCGCGTTTGCCTTCGGCTTCGAGCCCGAAGGCGGCGACGGACTGCGAAAGAGTCTCGACCGCCTCCTCGACTTTTCCGGATTTGAAGAGCGCCCAGCCCTTCGCATCCAGGGCGCGTCCCTTGAAGATGCTCAGCCGGCCCTGGAAGTCGAAGTTCGGATAGTCGCGCAGAGACCCTTCCGGGCCGACGGCGATATCGGCCAGGCCGAGCGCGATATCGGCCAGTTCCGCCGCGGTGCCGGTCGATACTCCGGCCATCGCCAGGCGTTGCGAAATGTAGAGCGACCTGAACGACCGGCGCAGGTTCTCGACCTCGATGAAGTCCATCGCATCCTTGTCGAGCTCTTCGAGCTGTTTGCGGGTCGCGGGACGCCTGCCGACCTGGTCGCGGAGCAGTCCGAGCCTGACGTTGAACCGGACCAGCGACTGCGCGATCCTGAATGTCTCCGGACTGGTCGGAGACTCGGCCAGATAGATGGCGGCGCGATGTTCGACGGCAAGAAGATCGCTCAGATTTTCGGCTTTCAGGTTGAGCGAACCGCCGAGCAGGCTTGTGAAACCGTCCGCCGGCATGTACGCGAAGGCTTGGGCGAACTGTTCGATCGCGCCGTCGAAATCCTCGACCGCGAGATAGAGTTTGCCGAAAGTGAAACTGAGCGTCGGAAAGCTGGCGTATGGCCTGGCCGCCAGCAGATTCCGCTCGGCCTCGAAGTATTTGCCCTCCGCCAGATCGACCTCCGCCGCCGCCAGCCTCGCCCAGGCGTAGCGCGGTTCGATTGCGAGCGCCGCTTCGGCCGCTCTGCGGGCCTTCGGAAAATTGTTTCGCTGCAGATAGATGAACGCAAGCTGAGTCTGCAGGTAGAGATCCATCGTCAGCTCTTCTTCCGCGCCGCGAATTTCGCGCGCCTTGTTGAGAGCCTCCGTCGCCTTCGATTCATCTCCCATCGCCAGGTGGGCCAGCGCGATGCCTTTGTAGGAAGACGTGTGCTGCGGATCAAGTTCAAGCTGCTTGCGATAGAGGTTGATCGCGTCGGGATATGCCGCGAAAGCGCGATAGAGATTGCCGAGTTCGTAATAGGCGCGTTTGTCGGCGGGAGCGAGCCGGATCGCCTGCTGGTACTGAGCGATCGCCTCGTCGAGTCTGAGGCCGATCCGGTACGCGGCGCCAAGCGCCCGGTGGAGCAGCGCCGTGTCCTCGCCGGCCTTGAATGCCTCCTCGAGAGCCCTGATGGCGTCGTTCGGCGCCTCGATCGTCATGTAGAACTCACCGATCGCAGCCAGTCGCCGCCCCTCTCCGGCGCACCTTGGTTCGAGTTCGCGCGCCAGCCTGACGGCCTGGGCCCTGTACCCGCGAAGCGAAAGCGCCAGCGGGATGCGGATCACCGTGTCGTTGAAGAACGTATCTGAGATCTCTTCCGGAAGCGAGGCGATCGATTCGTCGAAAGCCTCCATGGCCTTCTCGAGTTCACTGTTATTGAGCAATGAATCGGCGATCTGGGCCCAGCTTGCGACCAGAGCCTCTTTAGCAGTCCGCGCCTGATCCGGCAGGTTGTTGGTCTTCAGGAATTTACGAAGCGCGGCAATTCGTTCGGTCGGATCTTCGATCGTCAGAATCGCCTCGATCGACCCGGGCGACTGCTCTTGAGCCACGGCTGTGACGGCGAGCAGGCAGAGCAGGATTGCGACCACGAAACTTTTCATATTCAACATCACTGACCGCGCGGTTTTCTGCCGGATATGACGACGCCGCTGATGATCAGCGCGGCGCCCATCGCCTGCGCGGCGTTCGGCCGCTCTCCCAGCATCGGCCAGGCGACCAGGGCGGCGACGACGGGAATAATGCAACCGTAGATCGTCGTCCTCACACCGCCGATCAACCGCACTGCCCGGTTATGAAGCAGATAGCAGACGACCAGCGCGAAGATCGAGGAATAGAGGATCCCGCCGATCGCCACAGAGCTTACTTCAGACCAGTCCGTTGTAACGATCCCCGGCAGTCCGATCAGCAGCAGTCCCGGCATTCCCGTGACCAGCGTGTATGTCGTGGCCTTGAGCGGCGAGATCTCGTGACTGACCGCCCTCATCCCGAGCACATAGATCGCCCAGCAGAACGATGAGCCGAGGACCAGCAGGTCGCCGGTCAGCGTATCGGACGAGACCGATGCTCCGCGGTTGAGCATGACGATCAGGATTCCGGAGAAGGCCAGCGACATGCCGATGATAATGTACCTGTTGATCCGTTCCAAACCGATCAGGCTCCCGGCGAGCGCCACGATGATCGGCGTCGATGAGATGATCAGCGATCCGTTGGCCGAGGTCGTCCGGGCGAGCCCGTGGACGAAGAGGATCTGGTATCCGGTGTTTCCGATCAAGCCCAGCCAGAGCATCCGCAGAAAGTTCCCGCGCGGAAGCGCGAGGCTCCCCTCGCGCCACCTCAGCAGGCCGAGCAGCAAAACCGTCGCCAGCGAAAAACGCAGCCCGGTGAAGGTCAGCGGGGCGACTTCCTTCAGTGATGCCTTGATGATCGCGAAATTCGACCCCCAGAGCAGCACCACCAGCATCATGCTCATGTCGGGCGACGAGAAGACGCCCGGCAGACGACTCCCTCTGACGACAATCCCCGGCCCGAGATCCGTGTTTACTGTTGTTTCGACTGACACATCAGTCTATTAGCAAATCGCCCGGCCGAATTCAACCGGAAGGCCCGCCCGCTCTAAAACTCCAGGCCCTTCAGATAATCGATGCTGATCTTCAGGCTGTCGAACGGAGATCCGGGTGTCTGGTCCTGCTCGACGATGTACAGGTCGACTCCGGCCTTCTTCCCGGCCCGGAAGATCTCCCTGAAATCGATCACTCCGCGGCCGACCTCCGTGAAGAATCCCTTCGGCGTGCTGTCCATGTCCTTGACGTGAAACGCCGCGAACCTGCCCGGATGCTGCTTCATGAACTCGACGGGTTTGTGTCCAGCCTTGACCGTCCAGTAGAGGTCGAGCTCGATCTTGACCAGCTTCTTGTCGGTCTCGCCAAGCAACACGTCGAAAGGCACCTTCCCGTCGAGCGGTTTGAATTCGAAATCGTGATTGTGATACCCGAACTGAATACCGGCCTTTCTGCACTCCTCGCCGGCCTTGTTGAAGAGCGCCGCGTATTCCTTGTACTGGTCGATGGACTTGCGTTCGTTGTCCATCAGGTACGGGCAGATGATGTACCGGTGTCCGATGGTTTTAGCCGCCTCGATCGCCCGCGGCAGATTCTCCCGGATCTCCTTGAGAGAAACGTGCGCCGACGGCGCTTCGAGCCCGAGACCGTCCAGCAGCGATCTGACCTGCTTCGGATCGCGGTTGTAATATCCGGCGAACTCCACCTGTTTGTATCCCAGCTCGGCGATCTTCTTCAGAGAGCCGTCGAAGTCCTTCGCCATCTCGCTCCGGACCGTGTAGAGCTGGACTCCGACCTTCTTCAGCTTCTC
>CALBSU010000136.1 GCA_937967285.1 uncultured Acidobacteriota bacterium | reverse complement strand
CTGAAAATCGTCCGGCGCGCTGGAATCTGCCGCCGGCTTAAGTATAATGCATGGGTTTTTCGATTAAACTCGGAGGTAATTCGTTTTGTTAGCAATAAGATTGACGAGACAGGGAGCGAAGAAGAAGCCGTTCTACAGGGTCGTGGTCGCCGAAAAGCGCGCCAAGCGCGACGGACGTTTCGTTGAGATCGTCGGTTACTACAACCCCTGTCGCGAGCCGGTCGAGCTGAAACTCGATCACGATCGGATCAGTTACTGGCTCAAGTGCGGCGCGCAGCCGACCGACACGGTCCGGAGTCTGATTCGCAAGGCGGAGCAGCATCAGGAGCCGGAAGCCGGCAACTGATCTTCCGTCCGACAACTCGACGGCCTCGAGGGGCCGACCTGAGTTGAGGTGTATCGATGAAAGAGTTGATTGAGCTGATCGCCGGAGCGCTGGTCGATCATCCTGATCAGGTCAGGGTGAAAGAACACGAAGGATCGCAGACCACCGTGCTCGAACTGAGAGTGGCCGACGGCGACCTCGGCAAAGTGATCGGCAAGCAGGGGCGGACGGCGAGAGCCATCCGGACGATACTTAACGCTTCGGGCACCAAGCTCAAGAAGCGTTTTGTCCTCGAGATCCTTGAATAGCCGAGCCGCAAGAGACGAAGCGCGATGAGCCCGACCGACGAACAGGATCTGATCGGCATCGCACGGATCGCAAGGCCGCACGGCGTGAGGGGCGAAGTGATCGCCGAGCTGATGACCGATTTTCCGGAGCGGTTCGGAATAATCGAGACGGTCACTGCCAGACGACCGGACGGTTCGCTTTTCAGTTTGAAGCTGACCGGCCATCGCTTCCACAAAGGCCGCGTCATTCTGAAGTTCGAGGGATACGGCAGCGTCGAGCGCGCCGATGAGCTGCGAAACATGACTCTGGTCGTCGAGCGACGCGAGCTGGTTAAGCTCCCGCACGACAGCTACTACAACTTCGACCTGATCGGATGCCGGGTCGAGGTGGCCGGCGGCGGGGAACTGGGCAGGGTCGAAGAGGTGAGAGATTTCGGAGCCGCTCCGCTGCTGGTCGTTGCCGGAGAGGACGCCGGCGGGCCGCGCGAATATCTGATCCCGTTCACGCGCGAGATCTGCCCCAGGGTTGACATCGCCGGCAGGCTGATCGAGATCGTGCCGCCGGACGGTCTGCTGGAGCTTTGATCTATGCGTTTCGACCTGCTGACCATCTTCCCCGAGTTCTTTTCGGGTCCCTTCGATTACGGGATAGTCAGGCGGGCGCGCGAACAGAGATTGATAGAGGTCGTCGTACACGACCTGCGTTCTTTTACATTCGACAGGCACCACGTGGTGGATGACAGGCCGTTCGGCGGCGGCGACGGGATGCTGCTCAAGCCCGAGCCGATCTTCCTGGCGGTCGAATCGCTTCTCGACCAGGCCGGAAGCGACGCGGCGGTCGTGCTGCTCTCTCCCCAGGGACGTCTTTTCTCTCAGGCGGAAGCCGAGCGGTTCGCGCGCGATTACTCGCGGATGATCCTGATCTGCGGAAGGTACGAGGGCGTGGACGAGCGCGTCGCCGAGCACCTGATCACCGACGAGATTTCGATCGGCGATTACGTTCTGACCGGAGGCGAGATCCCCGCGATGGTGATGGTCGATGCGATCTCGAGGCTGCTGCCCGATGTGCTGGGCAGCGATACCTCGGCCGTTCACGATTCGTTCTCGGACGGCATACTCGATTCGCCCCACTACACCCGGCCGGCCAGATTCCGCGACTGGCAGGTGCCGGAAGTGCTGCTCGGCGGCAATCACGCCGAGGTGGCTTCCTGGAGGCGAAAGGCGGCGCTCCGCAAGACTCTGATCATGCGCCCGGACCTGCTTGAACACGCCCGGTTGAGCGATCAGGATCGCCGCTGGCTGGAAGAGATCAAAAGTTCCCTGAACCCTGATGAGGGTTCCGAAAAAGATTGAATTTGATGTTGAGGTGATATTAATGAATAAACTCGATCCAATAAACAATGTGCAGTTGAAGTCGAATATTCCCGACTTCATTCCCGGAGACACGGTCCGCGTTCACGTCAGGATCAAGGAGAGCGAGACGAAGGAGCGCCTGCAGGCTTTCGAGGGCGTGGTTATCGCCCGCAAGGGCAGCGGCGTCGCCGAGACGATCACCGTCCGCAAGACCTCGTTCGGCGTCGGAGTCGAGCGTATCTTCCCGCTTCACGCGACGATCATCGATCACATCGATGTCGTCAAGCGCGGACGCGTCCGTCGCGCCAAGCTCTACTACCTGCGCGAGCTGCGCGGCAAGGCCGCCAGAATCCGCGAACGCGATACACGCGCTCAGGCTGCCGCCAAGGCCGCCGCGAAGACCGAAAAATGATCCAGGCGAATGAATGCTGACGACCCGGTGAATTCAGATAGCGCCGAAGTTCAGATCTCGGAAGGCGGCAGTCAGAAGAGCACTGCCGCCTTCAGGTTGCTGACCGTCGCGGGATTCGCCGCAGCATTCGCCGTCTACGCTCTGAGACTGGATCAGGTCGTCGGGCTGACGATCGATGACGGATGGTACGTGCTGCTCGCCCGAGCGCTCGCCGAGGGCGCCGGGTACACGGTCATCAATTCGCCGTCGCCGGGCATCCTTCCGCTCTATCCGCCGGGATTCCCGTTCCTGCTTTCCATCTTCTATCGCCTTTCGCCGCAATTTCCCGAAAATCTCTGGCTGCTCAAATCGGTTTCGATCGCATCGATGCTCGGGACCGGCTGGCTGACGATCGCCTACCTGCGCCGTTTCAGGAATGTGAGTCCTCTGCAGGCTCTCGGGATCGCGCTGGCGTTCATGCTCTGCGTGCCGCTGGCATTCCTCGCGACTTCGACGGTCATGTCGGAATGCTTCTTCACGCTGCTTCTGATCTCGACGATTCTGCTGGTCGAGACGGCGGCAGAAGAGTTCGCAGGCCCGAAACGCAGGGCGTGGTTGCTGCTGGCGGCCGGCGCGCTGGTCTCGTCTTACTCGTTTCTGACCCGTTCGATCGCCGTGGCTCTGATCGGAGCCGCCTTCCTATATCTGCTCAAACTTCGGCTGATCAGACAGGCAATCGTCTTCGCGGCGATCGTGGCTCTGACTGCCGGACCGTGGGTCATCTATTCGCGAATCAATTCGCCGACGGCGGAACAGCAGTTCGAGCAGGGCGGGCACATCGTTCAACCCTATACCGACCAGTTCTGGCAGCGCGTCGCCTCGATCGAGGAGTCGGACAGGATCACGGTCGCGGATCTGCCGTCGAGGGTCTGGAACAACCTGCTCGAAGTGGCGGGCTTCGATGCACTCCACATCACGGCTGCACCGGTCTTCGAGAGCCTGAGGGATCCGATCGCGGAAGCCCGGCGCCTCTCCGCAGAAGGATTCACCGACAAGACCGAGGGAACCATACCGGTCTCGTATCTGATCAGCCTGATTATGATCGTCGGATACGTTTCAGCCGTCCGGAAGAGGATCGGACTGGCTGAGATCGCCGTGCCGATGCTGATCGCCGTCACTGTTCTCTGGCCGTGGGAGACGATCAGGTTTCTTCTCCCGCTGACGCCGCTGCTCTTTTACTACCTTGTTTGCGGCGCATCGGTCATCGGCGGCCTGCTCGGCCGGATCGGCCTGAGGAATGCGGCAGGGATCTCAGCCGGCGCGGCCATCGTTCTGATACTGATCGTCAATCTTTACGGCCATCAAAGCTATCTTTCGCGCAAGCTGAGCGACTCGGCTCTCGAAAAACCGGTCTGGATGCAGGCTTTTCTCGATGCGGAAGACGTCATGAACTGGGTCGATCGCTCGCTGCCGAGGGACAAACCCGTGGTCACGCTCAATCCGCCGCTGGTCTTTCTTTATACCGGGCGAAAAACGGTCGCCTGGAGCAGGCCGGCCGACAGATGGGATCTATGGAAAAGCCTCGGAATCCGGCATTTCGTCCGGTTCTCGGCCTATCCGCTGCTGCCCGAGCCTCAACTTCAGAAGTTTCCGACGGTCTACCGCCCCGGAAATCCATACGATTACCGCGTGATCGATTTCGGGCCGCCGGATCAGCGCGAGAAGTGGTAATTTGATTTTTGACGCCAAGAAGCCAAGAGTGCCAGGATAGAATTAAGTTCGGAATTGCTTAAGATACCTCCACCTCTCTGCTCGACCATCGGCATAATCCGGTGTTTGAATGCATGATTAAACTTGGCCTTCTTTGCGCTCTTGGCTTCTTGGCGTCGAAATTTCAGATGTACAAAAAATAGCTCAATTGACAGAGGTGACGAATGAAGGCGCTGGAAAAACTGCTTTCATCGAATGATAACGCGCGAACCGATCGGACAGTCCTGATCGCTCTGGCTCTGCTGCCGTTCGCCTTCTTCTGGCGCGAGACGCTCGGGCTGACGACGCTCGGGGACAAGGATGCCGTCTTCTGGTTCTTCCCGGCCTACCGTTTCGTGGCGGATCAGATCAGCAGCGGCGCGTTTCCGTTCTGGACGCCCTATCTCTACAGCGGCAGTCCGCTTTTCGCGCAGTGGCAGGCCGGCGTGCTCGATCCGCTCAATCTGGTCTACCTGCTCGGAGTGACTTCGCGCACGCTGACGCTCTCGCTGCAGCTCAGTTTCTCGCTCTCGCTGCTATCGACCTTTCTCTACGGCCGTCAGATGGGATACCGGCGGCGGGCCGCGTTGGTCTCGGCAATCATCTACTCGCTGAGCGGATTCGCGGTCGGACGGACGCTCTATCCGGGATTTCTTCACATCGTTGCGCTCGTTCCTCTGCTGCTCTTCTTCGTCGAGCGTTTGTATCGCAGCGGTCGCTGGCGTGACGCCCTGGCGGGCGGTCTTGTCGTCTGCTGGCAGTTGCTGGCGGCGCATCCGCAGCCGGTGATCTACTCATCGCTGCTGGCCTGCGGTTATGCCGTCTTCTGCGCGTTCTTCAGGGCTGACGAGAAGACGGCGAGGTTCTGGAAGCGGGCGCAGCCGGCGACGGAGTTCCTCGTCAAATTCTCGACGATCTTTCTGGCGGGCGCCGGACTGGCGGCGATCCAGCTTCTGCCGGCGGCCGAGACGGCGCTCCGCTCGGTGCGTCAGGACTGGCCCTATGAGCTCTTCACGCTTCAGTCGCTCCATCCCGTGACGCTGCTCGGAACGCTCTTTCCATTCCTGCACGGCGACGGGCAGGGGATCTACCGGATGCCGTTCTGGGGGACCTACTGGTCGCACAACGAAGGACAGATCTATCTCGGCCTGCTCGCCCTGACGCTGGCCGTCGGCGCCGCCGTTTACGCGTTCAGGAAGCGCTCGGGAATCGGAAGATTCTGGGCCATAGTCGCGCTGATCGGCGTCATCCTCGCGCTCGGCAAATACTCGGGGCCGGTCGCGTGGGCGCTCTACTACGTTCCGCTGCTGAGCCATTTCCGGAGTCCGAACCGCCACTGGATGGAGGTCGCGCTGGCCGTCTCGATGCTCGCCGGAATGGCGGTCGATATGCTGATCCGCGGAGAAGCGCGCGACCTTCCGCTCAGAAACATCGCGATCGTGCTGGCGGCGATCACGGTCGTGGCGGGCGGAGCGGTTCTGATCGACAGCGAACTCGTCGAAGGCCTGTTTCTGGCTCTCGGCGCGGTCAATTCAGAAAAAGGCGGATTCCTGCAGGCGGCCGGTGCTGAATTCTATCTGCCGATCATCGTCTCAGTCATCGCGACATTGCTGATCCTCTTCGCCGCCAGATTCGGAGCCGCAATCTCTACGGTCCTGATCCTCTTTCTGCTGGTCGATTATGCTCTCTACGCGCGATTCGCGCCGATCGATAATCCCGACAAACTCGAGACGCTGGTCGGAACCGCCATGCCTCGATCCCTCGCCGACCGGCAGAGCGAGCGCGATCCGATCCGCTATCACGTCCTGCTCCAGCCGTCGACGGGCGAGTTCAGCCCGTTCTGGTTCTACGGGCACGAGATGGTGACCGGATATGATCCCGTCCTCAATACCCGCTACAAGACATTCAGCGGGATCGACGAGGCCGGTCGGACGTTCATCCCGACGATCGTCGACAAACAGGACCGGACGCTCGATCTGCTCAATGTCAGGTACCTGCTGGCTCCGCCGGGATATTTCCTTCTGCATGACCGGAGCGCCGAGATAGCCTCGCTCGATCTGCTCGCGGGCAAGGGCGCATGGTTCGTTCTCGACGAAGGGCCGGTCGATTCCCTCAGGCTGCTCACTGCGCTCGCCAACTCGGCCGGCATGGAGACCGGCCAGGAGGTCGCGCGGATCGAGGCCCGATGCGGCGACGGACCGCGCTGGACCGCTCAGGTGCGGGCCGGCATCGAAACCTCCGAATGGGCATGGGACCGCCAGGATGTCAAAAGCGTCATTCGCCACGCCCGCGCACCGATCGCCGAAAGCTCTCCGGCCGACGGCTTCAGCGCGCATACCTACATCGCGACCTTCGAACTTCCCGAATCGATCGCAGCCTGCAAGGGCGAACGGAGGGTCAACCTGATTTCATCCGCGCCCGACAATGTGACTCTCGGGATCAAACGGATCGAATTCACTGATTCGAAATCGGGCAAGACGCGGCCGCTCTTCAGGGCCCCTTCATCGGCGCTCACCGAATCCGACAGATGGAAGGAGCTCAGGGACCGCAGTTCCGCCAGACCCTACACAGATTTCCGCATCTTCGAAAATACCTCGACGCTGCCTCGAGCCTGGCTCGTCGGCGCAGTAGCCGAGGCCTTCGAGGGCGATCAGCTCAAGCAGATCCGCGGGGAACTGAAGGCAGCCGACGGGCGCGACTTCGACCCGCGGAAAATCGCGCTGGTCGAACCCGTCCAGGATGGAAGCAAACCCTGGTACGCCGATCTGAAAGTCTCTCCGGAAGGGTTCAGCGGTGAAGCGAAGATAGTCGAGCGGAACCCGAATGCCATGCGCGTTGAAACGCAGTCCAACCGCCCCTCGCTGCTGGTCGCCGGTGAAACGACCATGCCGGGCTGGCAGGCGCTGGTCGACGGCCGCGAGGCCGATATCCGCCAGGTCGATTACATGCTCCGGGCGGTCCTTCTCCCCGAGGGGAAACATACCGTCGAATTCTTCTATCGGCCAAGCTCTGTGATCTGGGGGGCTGCAATTTCTCTTCTTACTGCACTGTTATTATCGGGGCTGTTCCTGTTTAACAGAAGGCGGGTCCAGGAGAGTGCGCGAAGGAATTGAACCGCAAAGGCTGCAAAGGTGGCAAAGGAGTTGAACCGCAAAGAA
>CALBSU010000135.1 GCA_937967285.1 uncultured Acidobacteriota bacterium | reverse complement strand
TACCAGGGGGACGTCTACGTCATTCTCAAGCCGATCGAGGATTGGAAGCGGTTCAAGACCAAGGACGAACTGATCGTCGCAATGGACGAGAAACTGAAATCGGTTCCCGGAGTCTCCTACAATTTCACGCAACCGCTGGCCATGCGGCTCGATGAAGTTATCTCGGGCGTCAAGGCCGACGTCGCGGTCAAACTGTTCGGCGACGATTCGAGCGTGCTCGAGCGGGAGGCGCGGAAGATCGAGAGCGCCCTGCGGAGCGTGCCGGGATCCGCCGATGTCCAGACTGAGGTGTTGAGCGGAGCCGGCGAGCTGCAGATCAAGGTCGATCGCGGAGAGATGGCGCGATACGGATTGCGGGTCGACGACGTCAAACGACTGATCGAGACGGCCATCGGCGGGGCGATGGCGACGGAGGTCTTCGACGGCCGCAAGCGTTTCGACGTGGTCCTCAGGCTTCCGGAAGACCGGCGCCGGGATCTCGAAACGATCCGCGGGCTGATCGTGCCGACGCCCGGAGGCGAGCGGGTCCGGCTCGGGCAGGTGGCGGAGATCGGCTTCTCAGAGGGGCCGGAGGTGATCAACCGCGAAGACGCACAGCGGCGGATCGTCATTCAGACCAACGTCCGGGGCCGCGACATGGGCGGTTTCGTCGAGGAGGCCCGGCGGAAGATCGAATCGACCGTCAGCCTGCCGGTCGGATACTACATCACCTGGGGCGGCGAGTTCGAGAACCAGCAGAGCGCCATGCAGCGACTCTACATCGTCGTTCCTCTGGCGCTGCTCCTGATCTTCCTGCTTCTCTATTCCACATTCAACTCGCTCAAGCAGGCTTCGATGATCATCGCCAATGTGCCGTTCGCTCTGGTCGGAGGAGTCGCCGCGCTCTGGCTGCGCGATCTGAACCTGAGCCTCTCGACCGCCGTCGGCTTCATCGCACTGTTTGGCGTGGCTGTGCTCAACGGCGTGGTCATGGTCAGTTACATCGACAGGCTCCGCGAGGAAGGCGAGAAGCTGCGCGACGCGGTTCTCCTCGGCGCCAGCTCGAGGCTCCGCCCGGTTCTGATGACGGCGCTCGTCGCCAGCCTCGGCTTCATCCCGATGGCAACATCGACCGCTCCCGGCGCCGAGGTGCAGCGCCCGCTCGCCACCGTCGTCATCGGCGGACTGATCACCTCGACGCTGCTCACGCTCTTCGTCCTTCCGACGATCTATGAGTGGCTCGCGGCCAAACACGCCTCAGTGCTAGAATCGATCAGATTCAATCAAGCTGAACTGACAACAGCAGGAGGAGAAGATGAAGCGAAACCCGCTGATCATACCGTTGGCGCTTAGCGCCTTTCTTTTCGCAGCGTGTACAGGTAAGGAGACGATGGAGAACAAGAAGATGCCCGCCCCGCCGGTCGCCAGAAAGATACCGAAAGTCACCGAGATCCATGGACTCAAACTTGTCGACGACTACTTCTGGTTGCGCGATGAGAAGCTGCCGCGCGATCCGAATGCCAACCCGGAGGTCACCGCCTACCTCAAAGCTGAAAGCGATTACGCCGATGCGATGATGGAGCACACACGCGGATTCCAGGATGCCCTCTACAAGGAGATGCTCTCGCGGATCAAGGAGACGGACGAGAACGTCCCGTACAAGGACGGCGGTTATTACTACTATTCGAGAACCGTCCAGGGACAGCAGTATCCGATCCATTGCCGTAAAAAGGGCAGTCTCGAAGCGCCCGAGGAGATCACCATCGACGTCAACGAGATGGCGAAGGGAAAGAAGTTCTTCAGCCTCGGGCTCTACGACATGGCCGATGATGAAAACCAGCTCGCCTTCTCGACGGATGTGACCGGATTTCGGCAGTATTCGCTCTACGTCAAGGACCTCTCGACCGGCAGGATCAGCGACAAGATCGCGGATCGTGTCACCTCCTTCGCCTGGGCGTCCGACAATAAGACGGTCTTCTATACTCAGGAAGATCCCGTCACGAAGCGATCGAACAAGCTCTTCAGGCATCGCCTCGGAGAAAGCGCTCATGACCTGATCTATGAGGAGAAGGACGAGCTCTACGCTCTGCACGTCGATCGTACCCGCAGCCGCAGTTACATCATGGCCGTTTCGACCAGTTCGACGACGAGCGAGGTGAGGTATCTGCCCTCGGCTCAACCCGACGCCG
>CALBSU010000134.1 GCA_937967285.1 uncultured Acidobacteriota bacterium | reverse complement strand
TCGGGTCGATCCATACCGATTTCGGATAACCGAGCCGGTCGACCGGATCGTAATGGGCGCGCCCTTCGAGCGTCAGCCGCCAGTTGTCGTCGATCCTGTAGATCCCCTTCGCCTCGGCGATATTCCGGGACATCTGCAGCACGCGCGGCGATTCGAGACGGAAACCGGTCCGGTTGCGAAGACTGAAGCTCCATTGCCAGCGCGATTGCTGCGTATCGGGCGGAGGCTGATCGGGCTCCTGCGCACCGGCCGTCGAACAGATCACCACGATACACAATGCGACGATCGCCGCGCGGCGCGATGACCAGCCCCGGGATGTCATCCGAATGCGCGACACCTACTGCACCCATCCACCGGTTCTGGCGCTCTCGAATACTGCCTCGATGACCTTCATATTCGCGACCGCATCCTCGAGCGGTGTCGGAACAGGCGTGTCGTCGAGAATCGCCTCGGAGAAGAGATCGCCCTGAATCGTGTACTGATCGCAGATTGGAAAAACGATCTCCTCGATGCCGCCTTTGTGCTGGTGCCAGAGCCTTGTCGGCTCGTCCGGCGGAGGATTGAACGGGATCTCGATCTCGATCCGGCCTTCATTGCCGAAGATATTGACGCGCTGATACGGCGCCACCTGAGTCCCGCAGGTGAAGGTCGAAGTCCCGTTGCCGAAATCGAGGATCGCGGAGGCGATGCGATCGACCTTGAACGACGGGTCGAATTCAGCGACTCCCATGACGGCGACCGGTTCGGCTTCAAAGATGAATCGCGAGAGCGAGATCGAGTAGCACCCGATATCCATCAGCCCGCCGCCGCCGCCGATGTCGTGCCGGTTTCTGATGTTCGCCGGATCCAGATTGACATACGAGAAGAATGATTGAATCGTGCACAGCCGGCCGATGGCGCCGTCCCGGACCAGCTCCCGCGCCTTCCGCCATTGGGGATGATGACGGTACATGAACGCTTCCATGACCTTCAGACGCGGATGGAGCTTCGCCTCCTCGACCAGCTCTGCCGCCTCCGCCGATGAGAGCCCGATCGGCTTCTCGCAGAGAACATGCTTCCCCGCCCTCAGCGCCGCGATCGACCACGGCACGTGCAGATGATTCGGCATCGGATTGTAGATGACGTCGATCTCCGTGTCGTCTAGCAGCTCCTGATAACTGCCGTAGGACTTTGCGATGCCGTTTCGTGCCGCCACCTCAGAGGCTCGCGCGGCGTCGCGCGAAGCGATCGCCGTAACCTCTGCAAACTGACAGTGACGCATCGCCGGAACGATCTTGTTGAGCGCAAACCTGGAAGTGCTGAGTATTCCCCATCTTAGTTTTTTCATGACGATTTCCCTGATGACTATGAAGGCGGGGACTCTTCAGTCCCGTCGTAATCTCTCCATCCGGCGCTCCAGTCGAGGACTTCGAGGGCCGAAAACCTCTTCTTGTAATCGTAAACGTACGGTTCGCGGTATGCGTAACCGAGGTAATAATACCTGAGTCCCAGATCGATCGAATGCTGTATTCCGCGGAGAATAAGATAGATTCCGGGGCTTCTCGTGGATTCCGCGGGATCGAAGATCGAATAGACGGCCGATGAGGCAGTCATACCGAGATCGAGATAATTGGCGGCGATCAGACGATCGTCGACATAGACAGCGATCTCGAAGTTCCGGCAGGGCACCGTTGCCGGCCGGTCCGACAGAAAGCCGTAGAGCGAATCCGGAACATTGTCCCTGAATCTGACGCGATGGCGCTCGAATAGTTCGATCCGCGTCGAATCTATGCTCGTCTCACGTAACTCGACACGCGCGTCAGAGTTCCTCGCCAGTATCCGCTTCTGACTGCGCGACAGGCGAAAATCCGCCAGCCTGATGCGGAGCGGGGTGACGGTGTAGATCTTTTCATCGTGAACCGTCATCGAGTAACGGAAGAAGTAGGTCCCGAAATGACGCCATCCCCTGGCCCACAGACGGTCCATCTGCGAAGGTTCGACTCGATCCAGAAAGGCGTATTGATTGAGATACTTCATCAGCCGACGTCGTCTCTCGGCAACTCTTTCGTATACTGGTCTTCGTCCTTCAGCTCCTTCTTGAGCTTCATCAGTTCATCCTTGAGACGCCTGATCGTCTGCGCCTGCTGAGGATCGTTGTACAGGTTCTTCATCTCATGCGGATCGGTCTGAAGGTCGTAGAATTCCCACTGATTCAGTTTATTGAAATAGATCAGCTTGTAACGCTCGGTCCTGATGCCGTA
>CALBSU010000133.1 GCA_937967285.1 uncultured Acidobacteriota bacterium | reverse complement strand
CTGAGCGCCTGAACGTGCTGATCCTTCTTCTCGCGCGATTTCAATTCTTCGAGAGTCCGCAGCGCATCGGCCCGCTTCCCCGCCCTGCCCTGAACGTAACCCAGTCCGGCGAGGAACCAGGGCGAATCGGCGATTTTGAGCGCCTCGCGCAATTCGGCTATCGCTTCGTCATATCGCTCCGTCTCGCAAAGGACCAGCCCGAGCAGCCCGTGGGCCGCCGGGAATTCCGGGTTATATCTGATCAGTTTGCGCAGCTCTTCGGCCGCTCTGTCGTACCGGCGTTTATCCGGCCGTGCGAAATAGTACGGCCAGGCGACGGTCGTGCTTGGCGAAAGCGGATCGAGTTCGCGCGAGACGGCGTATTCACTCAGCGCTTCGTCGGTATGCCCCATCGCGGTCAGATAGTATCCGAACATGTTGTGGGCGAACGCATTGTTCGGATTGAGCTGAATGGCGCGCCGGTACGACGCCTCCGCCGCGGGCCAGTCGAAATCATAGTGTGATTTGACGACGGCCAGAATTGCGTGCGCATCCGCGAGCGTCGGATCGAGATCGAGCGCCCGCATCGCCGCGGCTCGCGCTTTCGGCATGGCGACATCGGGCGGCATATAGACATTCGAGAGATTGAAATAGCCCTGCGCCAGCCCGGCGTATGCCTGCGCGTTGGTCGGATCCTGCCGAATGGCCTCATCCAGAAGTTTGAGACCCCGCTCTCCGTCCTCGCGACTCTCCTGCTGAATGAAGTAGAGCCCTTTCAGATAGAGCTGGTAGGATTCGGAATTCGAGGTCCTTTTCCGGCCGCCGGTTGCATTGGGATTCGATGCCAGATCGAGTTTGCCGGTCAGCGAGCGAAGAATATCGTCCTGAACCGTTTCGATTCTCAAATTCGGCTGCCTGTAGCTGTCGCTCCAGAGCAGAGAACCGTCAGCCGAACTGACCAGTTCGGCTGAGATGAGCAGATCATCGCCGCTGCGCGAGATGCGGCCCACCATAACCGCTTTGACATTCAGATCCCGTCCGATGCTTCGCGGATCAGGCGATTCCCCCTTGAACTTTTCGACTGCGCTCTTGACGGTGCTCTTGGCCAGGATGCGCATCTTCGGAACCCGGGAGAGCGCTCCGATGACCTGTTCCGTGAGCCCCTCGCTGAGGTAGTTGAGATCAGGGTCGGAATTGGAGTTGGCGAACGGAAGGACGGCTATGGATGTGACTTCGGCGCCGCGGTTGAGCAGTCTCCATGCCCCCGCGGCCGCCAGGATCAGCGCGACAGCGGTCGCCGCGGCGATCCACAGCGCCCTTCTGGGCGATCTCCGCGAGCTGGAGATAACAGGAGCATCGGTCGGTGCTGCAACCGGGGAGGTCTGACTGAGCAGCGATCGCAGATCGGCCGCCAGAAGGCTTGCCGACTGATATCGCTCCCTAGAATCCTTTCGCAGGCACCTGCCGATGACGGCTTCGAGCGCAGCCGGAATCGCGCGCCCGGAGAGCGTCCCGGCGGGAAGGTCGTCGCGCAGGATTGCCGCCATCGTCTCGGCTGCGGTGTCCCTCGCAAAGGGCCGCTCGGCGGTCAGCATCTCAACCAGCATACAGCCGAGTGAAAAGAGATCGCTCGGCGCATCGGCCGTTTCGCCCCGCACCTGCTCGGGCGACATGTAACCGATCGTCCCCATCAGTGTCCCGGGTCGGGTCGTCTGCACCGGATCATCAATGCGAGAGACTCCCGGTTCCACCGCATTGTCGATCACCCTGGCGATCCCGAAATCCAGTATCTTGACTCCGCCGCCGGCGGTCAGAAAGATGTTCTCCGGTTTGATGTCGCGGTGAATGATGCCTCGCGAGTGGGCCGAGGCCAGTCCGTCGGTGACGGCAAGGCAGATATCGACCGCCTCGCGCCAGCTCATCGGCCCGCTCTGCAGTCGAGAGCGCAGCGTCTCTCCCCTGAGCAGTTCCATGACGGCGTAACTGATGCCGGTCTCGACCCCGAAATCGTGGATTGCGAGTATGTTCGGATGCGAGAGCGCCGCGACCGCCATGGCTTCGCGGCGGAACCTGGCCAGCGCCTCCGGATGCGCGGCCAGATGCGGGGGAAGCACCTTGATTGCCACCTGACGCCCCAGATTGAGGTCCTTTGCGGCGTAGACCTGACCCATACCGCCCGCACCCAGCAAAGCCGTCAGGCGGTAGTGGCCGAGTGTCCGCCCGATCATCTCCCGGTTTCCCTGCGACCACTCGAGAATTTCAGTAGCCCGCGACGGGGCGGGAGAGTCTTCGATGAAGGTGCCTGAGCGGTCATGAGCGTCGAGCAGCGACTCGACCTCGCGTCTCAAATCCTCGTCACCCTGACAGGCCTCGAGCAGAAAGGCCGAACGCTGATCGGCCGGCCGCTCCATGGCCGCATCGAACAGTTCGTCAATCTTCTTCCAGCGACTTGGATTCATTCGCGATCACTCCCCGGACTGCGGAGGTTCAGTTCCTCCAAGTTCCCTGAAGAGCCAGGCTTTCGCCTTCAGCCATTCCCGCTTGATGGTGATCTCTGAAAGATCGAGGGCTTCGGCAGTCTCATCCGCGCTGAGCCCTCCGAAAAATCTCAGTTCGACAATTCTCGCCTTCCGCTCGTCGAATTCGGCAAGGCGCGTCAGGGCCTCGTCGAGTGAGAGCATATCGACCGTCATCTCAGGCTCACTCCCGGCAATCGCCTCGTTGAGCGAGACCTGAACAGCCCCTCCGCCTCTCTTCTCCATCTGCCTCGCACGGGCGTGATCGACCAGCAGATTGCGCATGATCCTCGCCGAGATCGCGAAAAAATGGGTGCGGTTCTGCCAGGCAATGTCCTGCTTGTCGACCAGTCTGAGATAGGCTTCGTTGATGAGAGCGGCTGTCTGCAGAGTGTGTCCCGACCTCTCGCGATTCATGTAACGCCTGGCGATCGCGCGCAACTCGTCATAAACGATCGGTATCAGCGCATCCAGAGCCTGCCGGTCTCCGTTGCGCCATTCCATCAGTAGCTGCGTCACATTCCCGCTGGTGGATGCCATATTAGCCCGCCGGATTGTTTTTATGCTGTGACTTCCCTGACCGAAGATTCAATGTTATCGTCTTGCCGGATTATACTCTTCTGCGCCGCGGATGCACGCTGTATGCGGCTTATTCACGACAATAAATTCCATACCATGCTCAAAAAAGGTTTGAATGTGCCGGCCGTGACGGCGGTCGACGACGCCGGCAGAGTAATCGAAGAGGATCAGCGACGACTGACCAGGCATCTGGTCCAGGACGGGTTCGGAGCCGATGTCATTTTCGCCGTCGGCACGACAGGCGAATGGAACCGGCTCGAAAATGTCGAACGCCTGCGCGCCATGGAGTTCACGATCGACGAGTTGAGAAAGATCAACGACGGACGGCGCACCTCCCAAACCGCTTCCGTCGAGGCCTGGATCGGCGTCAACGGAAAAACGCGCAGCGAGATCCTGACCAATTTCGATCGCGCGATCCGGCTGGGGGCGGACGCCGCGGTCATTGCGCCGCTCGCGGTCGAGGATCTGCCGGAATCGGAAATCGTACGCTTCTTTCAGCGGGATCTGACCGCGCTTCAGGAATCGGCGCCGAATCCGATCCCGGTCTTCCTCTACGACAACGCGGATATCGCCGCGCCTGGACGCGCGCCGCATATCCGCACGCGAATCGTCAAGCATCTCAGCCGGCTGCCATGGGTCTGCGGCATCAAGGTCTCGGCTTCGCGGAGGGTTCTGGGCAATTACACCAAGGCCGCTCTGCACTACAAACTGCCCGGCGAGTTCGGTATTTATATTGGTAACGCCATGCTCATCTTCGAGACCTTTCGTCCGAGCCATGGTCCGCTCGGCAGGTTCCGCGAAGGATGGCGCGATTTCCTGCTCAACGACACGGCGCCGATCGGCGTCGTCTCCGGCCCGGGCAACGCCATGCCCCGCGAATGGCAGAAGTCGTGGCGCGTCTGCTGGGCCGGCGACGAGGAACTGATCGATACTTATTACAGATTGTGCGAGGACTTCGAACGTATCTGCGGCTTCGAGGAGAACGGCCGGCGCGTCAAAAAGACCATCGCCTGCATCAAATACGCGCTCGAACTGGACGGTGTGATCGGCAGCAGCCTGGTCTGTCAGGGAACAAAGGCGCTGACCGCCGGGCAACGCGATGCCTTCAGAAGCGATTACGAGGCGCTGAAATCCGTGATCGAACGATTGACGGATCCAAAGTGGAA
>CALBSU010000132.1 GCA_937967285.1 uncultured Acidobacteriota bacterium | reverse complement strand
AGGATTCTTCAACATAATCCTGTAAATCCTGACAAATCCTGTTAATCCTGTCGAAATAATTCCCCTCCGCACGCTGCGTAGTTACTTCCGGTTGCCAGTTGCCGGTTTCCAGTGATATGAATGGTGCAAGCGCCACGCAATCGCATCATTATTTTTGAAAAGTCTTGCCCCTTCCATAACACTGGAAACCGGCAACTGAACCAAGGAGGCACATCCATGTCTGACAAGATCAATCGCAGGCGATTCATCGGAAACGCCGGGGCGGGCGTAGCCGGAGCAGGTCTGATGACGGCCAGTTCGTATGCCAGGGTGCTCGGCGCCAACGATCGTATCCAGATGGGCATCATCGGATCGGGCGGTCGCGGCCGCAGCGTCATGATGAGCTTCAACAAGAACAAAGAGATCTGCGAATTCATCGGCGTCGCCGACGTCTACCAGCCGAACATCGATCAGGCGCTCAAGATGTCGCGCGAGAACGCCTTCTCGACGATGGATTACCGGAAGCTCCTCGAAAACAGGGACATCGTTGCGGTGCTCAATGCCACTCCCGATCACTGGCATGCCGGCGTGCTGATGGATGCGGTTGCAGCGGGCAAGGACGTCTACACCGAAAAGCCGTTTTCATACTCGATCGAGCAGGGAGTGAAGATGGTCAAGGCGGTGCGCGATACGAAGCAGATCGTTCAGGTCGGAATGCAGCGCCGCAGTTCGGATGCCGTCCGCGCGGCGAAGAAGCTGGTCGATGACGGCGTGCTCGGCGAGGTCGTGCTGGCCCGCGCCCAGTGGTACTGGAATCGCAAGCCGATGCCGGCGAAGCTCGAACTCAAGGGCAACCTCGACTGGGAGCGGTTTCAGGGACCGGCGAAGAAACGCTATCCTCTGGATGAGCGCCGTTTCTTCCACTGGCGCAACTTCTCTGACTACAACGGCGGCCACATGACCGATCAGGGCACTCACCTGATGGATGTCATCCAGTGGTTCTGCAACGACGGCAATCCTCCGAAATCGGCCGTCTGCCAGGGAATGATCCACGCTCACAAGGGCGGAGACGTGCCCGATACCTTCAGCGCGGTCTTCGAATATCCGACCTTCATGGCCACCTGGACGCTCTGCTACAGCAACTCATACGAGGACAGCTGGAAGATCACCATCCAGGGGCGCAAGGCAACCATGGTTCTGGACGACGACGGGTATCGGATCTTCCCGGAAGTCTGGAAGCGTCCGGAGATTCCGCCGAAGGTCATGCACGAATATCTGGGCGGAATACCGACCGATCCGCACGTGGCAAACTTCCTCGAATGCATCAAGTCGCGGAAGGAGCCGAACGCGCCGGTCGAGGTCGGTCACAAGGCTGTCGCCGGTCCGCACCTGGCCAATCTCGCACTGCGCCAGCAGCGCCGTGTCGTCCTCAATGACGATTGGACGATTGCCAGATCCTGATCTTCAATTCCCGTCATTACATCGAGCGGAGGGCGCGTATCCACACGTCCTCCGCTCTTTTTATTTCATCAGTCCGTGTAAACTAATCATACATTTCGGGCACCCGCCTGTAATCGTTTCGAGACACTCCGAAATCGGTCGGATGATGGAAATCCCGCTAATTTCCCTGAAATTTGACGTTTTTCAAAAATTAAAATTCTGGTATGAATTTTGCAAAACAGCGGTTGGTGCCGTGGAGTGCGGTGGAACGAGCTGAGTCGATCCCGCAATCCACTTTCTGAAAAATACTGGCCCTTAGCTAGAGAAGACAGACAATGATTGAGTATCTGATCGTGGGAATCATTTACCTGCCGTTGCTGATCGTGCCGGCAGGCATGCTGATCTGGTATGCCTTCGGTTCGTCGAACCAGGAAGAAATAGAAAGTAAAAAGTAGAAAGTAAAAAGTAGAAAGATATCGGCTGGAGCTTTGTTCAAAAATAGAACTCCGCCATCCGAATCACGTTTCACTTTCTACTTTCTACTTTCTACTTTTTCATTTGCTCCCTGAGGACATCTGCGCGTTCGAGCATGGTCTGGAACATGCGGCCGGGCTCGGGATGGGCGATCCACTGCATCATGGATGAGAGGCAGAGTTCCTTGAGGTAGGCGTATGAGAAGGCGTCTGTCTTCTCGGCGACTGCTCTCAGTTCGTCGTCCTCGAGGTGGAGCTCTTCCTGGCAGGAGCGATTCCAGCCCGCGAGGTAATCGAAGCGTTCCCCGGTTGCGGGGAGCGGGAAGTGATATTTGCGGTCGAACCGGCTCGGCCGGTCGAGAATGGCCGGATCGAGCTTCTCGGGGTGATTGGTCGAGGCGACGACGATGACGCCGGTGTTGTCCGCGAACCCGTCGAGTTCGTTGAGGAGAAACGAACGGTTCTCGTCGTTGACCATAGCGTCGAGGTCTTCCATGATCAGCAGGCAGGGAGCGCTCAGCCGCGCCCGTTCGAAGACGCGCCGCATGCTGCTCTGTTCGGTGCTCCGGCTCTGCTGGAAGCTTTTGATGTAGAGGCAGGGCAGCCGCAATTCATTGACCAGAGCCTTGATCGTGTGCGTCTTGCCGTTGCCGGGAGGGCCGATCAGCAGCACCCCGCGCTTCCACGGAATCCCGAGCCTTTCATAGAGATCGCGCGAGGCGAGGAATCGCCTGAAGTCCTCGCGAAGCTCCGTTTTGAGCGACTGCGGCAGCACCAGATTCTCGAAGGTCGAGAGGCGAATCGCGTCGAACAGTTTTTCATCTTTGGTCCAGTACCCGTCGTCGTAGACCAGAATCTCGCCGTGAACGTCGTCGCAGTATTCGCAGACCGCGCGCAGGAATCCCTGAGCGGTCTCAGGCGCCTGGGCGATTATCCAGTGACGGGTCGTTTCGCAACCCGCGTCGGTCCAGGTGATCGAGACCACGTCGATCAGCTGGTCCTCCCAGAAGACGCTGCACCAGCCGTTTTCAATCTCCCGTCCGAGATCCTCCTCACGCCCCTGCCAGATCGTCTGAACCTGCTGGTGGACGGAGGTCACGCTCATGATCGAGCAGTGGCCGGCCCGCGCGAATTCGTCGATATCGAACGACCAGTACTCGCTCTCGACGATCGCGCTGTCGGGATACATCTCGGCCAGCCTGCTGCTGACATAGTACGGGACGAAGTCCGACGGCTGGCACAATGCATCGCTGATCAAATTCTCCATCTTCATATCGATAATACGGATGATATACGGATGTTGGGCCGTTGGGGATAAATTCAGTTACAGACTGCTGACAGGTTGCTGTTTCAGGAGAAATTTAGGGTTTGATGGATTGGCATATTCTTCGACCTCCCTGATAAAAGAGGAAACGGGGCAACTATACCGGTTTGCGGAAATTAGTCAACATGAATTTGAGGTCCGCGGCAGCGCGAGACTCGCCTGCCGGTAATGGGTGTGGTATCTTCAGTCTCCAGACGGGAAGCAAGCGATCAGTTTCGCTGATCGAATCACGAATAATCCGGCAATTTTAAGAGGCTGACATGCGTCGAACCATCAAATGCCTGATCGGCATTATATTTCTGTTGGCTGCAGCGTTGACGTGGATCGATCGAGGCCGTCCCGCCGAAGCTCAGGAAGCGGTGGATTTCAGGCGGGATATCGAGCCGATCTTCAAAGCCGCGTGCGTGGGGTGTCATGGCCCGCGCCGGGCGATGGGACAACTGCGTCTCGACGCGCGGCAGCCGGCGATGAAAGGCGGCATCTCCGGGGCGGTCATCGTTCCGGGCAGAAGCGGCGAGAGCCGACTGCTGGCGCGGATTCTCGGCGAGGGCGGCGAGTCGCGCATGCCGATGGGCGGAGATCCGCTGACCGGCGCTCAGATCGAGCTGATCCGCCGGTGGATCGACGAAGGCGCAAAATGGCCCGAGGACGGGGCGGCATCGGCCGGTCCGGCGATGCACTGGGCCTATGTCAAACCGGTCTCTCCGGCCATCCCGCCGGTCTCCCGCTCCGGGTGGGTCAGAAATCCGATCGATGCTTTCGTGCTGGCGAGGCTCGAAAAGGAGGGGCTAGCGCCCTCGCCTGAAGCCTCGAGGGAGTCGCTGTTGCGAAGGGTCAGTCTGGATCTGACCGGATTGCCGCCGAGCATCGAGGAGATCGATGCCTTTCTTGCCGACAAGTCGCCCGATGCTTACGAAAAAGCGGTCGATCGTCTGCTGGCGTCCAGGCATTACGGCGAGCGCTGGGCGCGCCCGTGGCTCGATCTGGCGCGATACGCCGATTCGAACGGATACGAAAAGGACAA
>CALBSU010000131.1 GCA_937967285.1 uncultured Acidobacteriota bacterium | reverse complement strand
TATCCTTTCGACAGCCGCGCGATCCTCCGCGGATGCTTTCAACCCCGGCGGGAGCTCCGGGACTCGGCGTGTCGCGATGACGACGCCGCCGCGATCGGCGAACAATTCCAGCTTCTTCAGCGTGGCGGCCGGAATCAGCCGGACGTTGGGAAGTATGACCGCGCGGTACCGGTTTTCGCCCATCGCCAGTCGGCCGTCCTCGACTCGTCCCAGCTCGGCGATCGCTTCATCGTCGATGAAGTCGAGATTGAAACCCGCTTCGAGGATCTCGGGGATGCAGTCCGGTCCGACACGGTCGCGGATTCGATCTATCAGGTAGCCGACGTTACCATTCGAGTAGCTCGCGTATGCGTCGCTTGTAGGGAGGTAGAGCGCGATATCGTTGGCAGGCCGCCCCTGCCGAAGCATGAAGCTGGATCGCTGCAGATACCTCGCGAGATCCGGCATGACATTCCACCACGGGTTCTTCTCGTTGAAGACGCCTGCGGCATAGAAGCGCCAGCCGGGGTATTCGACTCCCTCGGGGTTGTACGGCCATCCATGACCGATCAACTGATTGATCCCCTGCAGAAAGTGGAGATCCGCTTCGGCCTTCAGATCGAGCGGCGTCGCGCGGAAGGACGGCGAGTGGAGCCAGGTCCAGGTCTCTGATGAAGTGACGGGCCGGCCATAGAGATGGCTGGCCGAGGATGCCCAGCGCGAAGCGCGGACGACCGTCCAGTGAAAGCCTTCGCCTTCGGGCAGATCGACCCTGGAGTTGCCCGAGAGCGTCATCGGCGGTATGCCGTAGCCCTGCATCCTCAATCGCGTGCCCTTCGATTTCGCCCAGTCACGCAGCGGAGCCAGGAAGTTGTCGTTGAAGACCTCTGTCAGCGTCAGCGTCCAGTCATGACGGATCGCTTCGGTCTCGGGCCCGATGTCGGCCGCCAGAGCGGGCAGGTACGGCTTCAGATCGTAGCCTCGCCGCCGGCGAAACTGTTCCAAATAGTCCCCCGTCCAGTCGGAATTGAAGACCTCCAGCGAATCGCAGAAGACCGCGAAAGGCGGATTCGAGCCGAACGCGCCGACCAGCTTATCGCCGACGTCCCTGAGATATCCGTCGATCGCGCGTCGATCGTAGTGGTCGAGAACGAACCCTTCCGCGCCGACCGCCGGGCGTTTGACCATCATCCCTGTCCGGCTGGAGATGAAGAAGAAGACCTCGTCACCGCTCCCCGGCTCAGCGGGGAGCCGGACCGCGCCGTCCCTGATCTCCTTCAGTTCAGTAAATCCATCGCCCTGCCGGTGGAACGCGGCTATCAGCGATTCTCCCTCGGAGATGTCAGGCAACGGAACCCGCCTGCCGGCCGGTTTCGTCTTATCGACGCGCAATCTGCCGGCAGCCCTGTCGATCGGCACCGTCGGCCCGCCGTACGGCCATCCGCTGCCGACCGTGAGATCGACCCGCAGGCCGAGTTCGCGCGCCTTCAGCCCCGTGAACTTCAGCGCATCGAGAAAACGGTCGGAAAGGTACGGAAGCGTGCGATTTTTTTCGTCATCGAGCGCCAGCGGATAGACGGGCTGGATCTCGAAACCGCCGATTCCCGCCTCCTTCATCAGCCGCATCTCACGCTCGAGCCGCTGAGTTGTCACCGCCGGCCCGAACCACCACCAGCGCATCATGATCCGCGAATCGTCCGGCGGATTGAGGAATCCGTCCCTCAGGCTGTCGATCTGGGCCGCAACCGGCCGTATGCCTGTAGGGCTGATTAATAATGATGCGATAACAATCGCAACAGCGACTGCTCGCTGAAGATGCCTGCCGGCGGCGCTCTGTGATGATTCAAGTTTCATTTCAGATCAGTAACAAATCTCTGTGGTGCTCTGCTATTTGATCGTCCCGGAACTGATGACAGGGGTGCGGCCGGCTCGCAGACGTTCGATTGCGGCCGCGGTCCGCTCGACATCGGCTCTGCCGGCCAGCACTTCGACATCCAGAGTGAAACTGCGAAGCTCTCCGGGTTTCAGCTTCTGGAGTCGTCCGGCCTGCCGCTCGATGCTCCGATTGGCGGGCGAGCTGGTCCCGGGTTCGAGACCCGTGACATAACCCTCCTCGAGCGCGGTCGTGTTCTTCCACAGCGTGAAATAGGGCAACTGGTCGACCGACCAGGTCATACTGACGCCCTTGTCGGCGGTCGCATTGCGCAGCATGACGGTGGTCCTGCGATCCGCGCCGGCATATGGCGAGATGACATAGACCTGCTCGATGAATCCCTTCGTCGGTCCTTCGTATTCCGCGAACCGGGCGGAGCCTTTCGAGGCATGAGCATTGAACGGGATGATCTCCCGCGGCGCGCCGACGAAGCGCGATCCTGCTTCCAGCAGTGGCGGACCGTAATTGGCGTGATAGATCATCTCGAACTCCTGCTCGTAGACGCTGTGATTGCGAAGTTCGTCGGTGATCCGCCATGCGGTCGAGCCCGGCTCGGTCGAGATCTCTGTCCAGAGTTCGAGCTTGGGACCGTAAAACATCCGCTCGTCGACGCGACCCCGAACCCTGATGCGATACGGAGGCGTCCGATCGATGACCACTTCGACCTCCGATGCGGGGATATTGCCGATCCGTCCGTGCAGCGTGAGGTCCATCTCGGCTTCATCGCCGGTGTTGTTGATGAATTTGTCCTTGCCGGGATGCCCGGCCCACTCCAGCCCGCACCGGACCAGCCATTCATTGAATCCTTCCAGCCACCCCAGCCCGCCGCGGCTTTCCAGGTTGATGAACTGCGGGTGGACGACCTCCCTGACCGGCGAATCCCAGCCGATCCTGATATCTCCGGTCTCGACCTTAAGCACGCTCATCCCGCGCGTCGGAACCACCGTGAATCGCAGGCGCCCGTTATCGACCACAATAACGTCGACACCTTCCTGCCTGCCTCCATGCAGCGTGTACTTCTGCACCGACCAGGGAATCTTCGCGGAAGGATCGAGGTCGCGATGCGTCACCTGCCAACTTCCGAGATGAATATTCCTTTCCACGCTGGTCAGGGTCTGGCGATATGGCTCCTGCAGGTTCATGAAAAAAAGTCCGAATATGATTATCGACAGGTATCTGATCAAAACTTATCCTCCCGCGGCAGGCACTGACCGCTTATTGGGTTCCCGGTTTGTAGGCGGGATTTTTCTCGACCGGCATTGGCGCTTCGATCGACTTCATCCATTCCAGCAGGTCTTTGAGAAGCTCATCGCGTTTGGCTGTGTTGACTCCCGCGAGATCGGTCCTCTCGCCGATATCCCGAGCGATATTGTAGAGCTCAACCGCGCGGCTGGCCGCGGGCTTTTCCCGCCCGCCGTCGAGTTGCCACTCCTCGTGATAGAGATGCAGCTTCCAGTCACCCTTCCTGATCACGCTGACGGGACGGGTTCTGAAGACCGGATCGCGTCCGCGAATCACCGGATCGTTGAGATACCCCGGAAAATGCCAGAAGATCGACTGCCTGCGCAGCCGCCCTGTGCCCCGAAACAACGGCAGCAGGTCTTCTCCGTCCAGAACCTTCTGAGGTTTCGCCGCGGCGACGGCAAGAAAAGTCGGATAGAGATCGGCATTGATTATCGGCGTCGGGTTTTCGCTGCCGGGTTCGATCACGCCCGGCCAGCGGGCGATGAACGGCTCGCGAATCCCCCCTTCGTAATAACCGCCCTTGCTGCCCCTCAGAGGCTCCTGCGAAGACTGCTGAGTTCCGCCGTTGTCTGAGGTGAAGATGACCAGCGTATTGCGGTCCAGTCCGAGTTCTTTCAATTTGGCCAGAAGAACTCCCACGCCGTCGTCGAGATCGTACAGACATGCGGCATACAGGGCATTTTCGTGCTGCCTGCCCGGCTTTTTCTGTTTGAATTTGAGAAGCGATGAAGGCCGGGCTTCGAGCGACGTGTGAATCGCATGATGCGCGAGATAAGCGAAGAACGGGCGGCTGCGGTTCTTCTCCATGAACGCTACGGCTGCCCGAGTCAGCGAATAGATGCCTTTCGGATCTTCAGGCTCGTCGCGGCGCCGGTTGGGATCCGGAAACCGCGAATCGAAGACCTCGTCGAAGCCCTGTTCTCCGGGCGGCGCGCCGTCAGGCCCCGCAAGATGCCACTTGCCGAAGATACCGGTCGCATATCCGGCGGACTTCAACGCCTCGGCCATGGTCAGGTTCGAATGCGGCAACCCGCTCCTGTTCGGTATCGGGATCATCCGCATCAGATTCTTCGGCCCGCGCTCAGTGCTCTGGACCGCATAAACTCCGTGCCTCGGCGTGTACTGCCCCGAGAGCAGAACTGCACGGCTCGGCGCGCAATTGCCCGCGCCGGCGTAGGCATTGGTGAAGACCATTCCCTCTTTCGCCAGCCGGTCGATATTCGGAGTCTCGTAAAAATCCGTCCCCTGATAACCGACATCGCTCCAGCCGAGGTCGTCGGCGAAGATCAGTAGGATATTCGGCTGTCGCTGGAGTGGCTGATTCGATACCTGCCCGGCGAGCAATGCGCAAGTCAGCAGCGCGAGGACATTCAACCGCAGTTTCATTTACCGGGGCCTCCTCTGATTCAATGCTCTGTTAACAAATTATCTTAGGATTTTTTGACGCCAGGGCGCCAAGACAGCCAAGATGGGTTTATGGACATAATTGCTCCATTTTCCTCTGCTGCAACTTTCCCCGGGTTTCGTGTTCCTGGCCTTCATGCCCGTCGAGACCTCCTGGCCATCTTGGTTTCTTGGCGTCGAAAATCCTAAGAAACTTAGTGTATTCAATTTCGTTTATTGATGGCGCAGCGAGATCATAGGATCGACACGGATCGCACGCAGCGCCGGGATAATGCCGGCCAGAAAGGCGATGCCTCCCAATGCCACTGATGCGCCGAGAAAGATCGCCGGATCTGTAGCGCTGACGTCATACAGCAGGCTCGAAATTATCCTCGACAGCACGACAGCGATCGCCAGACCGGTCACGATGCCCGCGATGATCGGAACGGCCGACTGGCTGAAGACCAGTCCGAGAATTTTTAGCGGGCGGGCTCCGAGGGCCATGCGGATGCCGATCTCGTGTTTCTGCTGCTCGACACGGTAACTTATCACACCGTAGATCCCGATCGCCGCAAGTGTGACCGCAACGAGCGCGAAGATGGTCAGCAGATCGACCGCCAGACGTCGACGGGCAAGCGACTCATCGACCCGGCCCGCCATCGTCTTCAAATCGAATGGCGGCAGATCCGGATCGATCCCGCGGATCACGCCGAGCACCGAAGGCGCAATCGCTTCAGGATCTGAAGCGGTCCTGACCACAACGAACATACTCCGCGGCGAGATCTGGCCGGCCGGATAGAAGACAGTGATCGGCGGTTCCTTCTCTGAACTGTACTTCGCGGTGGTGCTGACGACTCCGACGATCGTCCGCCACGGATCGTCCTCACCGCGACTGATCCGCCTGCCGAGCGGATCGCTGTTCGGCCAGAACCGTCGAGCCATCGCTTCGTCGATGATCACTGTCTCTGGTGCGCCGCGAGAATCGCGGTCGTCGAACAATCGCCCCCTCACCAGCCGGATCCGCATGACATTGAAGAATCCGGGACTGACGAACCTCGCATTCGAGATGATCCTTTCGTGCGTCGTCTTCGGAACGTAGCCCTCGATGCGGATCGGTTCCCAGGCGAGCGCAACCGAACTCATCGGCAGCGAATAGCTGATTCCGGCATCGACAACGCCGGGCAGAGCCCGGATCCCGTCGATCGTCTTCCGATAGAAATCGACCACGGATTCGGGCTTCGGATAACCGTTCGGCGGCACCGCCAGTCTGAATGAAAGGATGTTTCCGGTGCTGTATCCGCGATCTGCGCTCAGCAGCCGCTGGTGGCTGCGGACCAGCAGAACCGCGCCGATAACCAGGACCAGCGCCAGAGCGATCTCCGTCACGACCAGCAGACCGCTCAACCGGCTGCGGCCGGAATCGCCGGCTCGACCGCCGTCCTTCAGAACCTCATTCACGTCGAGCCCGGTCGCGCGCAGCGCCGGCGCGATGCCGAAAATGACACCCGTCAGAACCGTCAGCAGCAGCGTGTATCCGAGCACTCGCCCGTTGAGTGAGATCTCGCTCAACCGCGGAATGATCTCCTGGCCGTAAATCCGCAGCGCTTCGATCGAGAACTGAGCGACGGCCAGTCCGAGCGCCCCGCCGACCAGCGCCAGCAGAATGCATTCGGTCAGCAACTGCCTGACGATTCTCGCGCGGCCGGCGCCAAGCGCCGATCTGACCGCAATCTCGCGCCGCCGGGCGGCCGAACGCGAAAGCAGCAGGTTCGAGATGTTCGCGCACGCTATCAGAAGAACAAAACCGATCGTCGCATACAACAGCCAGAGCAGCTCTTTCATCTCCCCGACAACCTGCTCCTGCAACGGCACGACGCTCAGCGTCAGCCGGCCGTGCGGCGGATAGACGTCGGGATACCGGCGGATCATCCCCGCGGCGATGACATCCATATCGGCCTGCGCCTGCGCGACGCTGACCCCGGGTTTCAGCCTCGCGAAGATGTTGTAGTCCTCGTTGGTTCTGATCGCTTGAGCCGATTCGCTCAGAGGCAGCGGCAGGAAGATATCAGCATTCCGTATCGCATTGACCGCCGGCATGACCTGCCTGTCGAAGGCGAAATCGGCCGGCAGAATTCCGACGATCTCGTAAGCCTCTCCGTTGAGCCTGATCGACTGCCCGATCGCATCCGGATTCGACCCGAAGCGCCGCTGCCAGAAACGATTGCTCAGAACGACGGTCTTTGAAGCCTGCGGCCCGTCCTCATCCGGAGCCAGCACGCGACCGCGCATCGCCCCGATCTCGAATAGATTGAAGAATGACGATGAGACCCGCGCTCCGTCGATCCTCTCGGGCGAGGAAGTCCCGGTCATGTTGAAGCTCGCGCCGATCGTCACCGCGGTGGTCTCGAAGACCTGGTTCTGGGATCGGATGTCGACGTACTGGCCGGGTGAAAACCAGTCCTGTTCGATATTGAGGCCGGGAGAGCGATTCCAGAGAATGACCAGCCGCTCGGCATCTTGATACGGGAGCGGCCGCAGAATCAGGGCATCGAGAACGCTGAAGACTGCCGTATTCGCTCCGATGCCGATGACTAGCGACAGGACCGCGACCAGCGAGAAGCCGGGGCTTTTGATCAGCATTCTGACGCCGAATCGCAGGTCCTGCAGCAGTCTGTCCATTGATCAGCTTATCTTCGGCAGCTTCCACGGGGCGCGGTACTGCCGTTCCAGCATCCCGTTGGCTTCCCTGTCGCCGATGAACTGCTCCTTCGCCGCATCCCAGTTCAGGGAACGGCCGAGCCTGGTTGCGATGTTGCCGAGATGGCACATAACCGCGGTCAAATGCCCTTCCTCGACGTCGGCCACGGGACGCTTGCGCGACCTGACGCAGTCCAGGAAATCGCGGATATGCGAGGCCTGCGACTGGTTCGGATCTCCCTTGACCTCCATCGCTTCGACCTCGGGCTCCTTCTTCTTGCGCCACGTCTCGGGCAGGATCTTGAATCCGCTCCGCATGATGTTCAACGAGGCCTTCGTTCCGTGAAAGACCAGATACTCGTCTCGCATCCGGTTGACCTCGCGCCCCGACCAGCTGACGACCGCCTTCGGGAACTTGTAGAGCACCTCCTGGACGTCCGGCGTCTGCCCGCCGTCATTGATCTCAAACCGTCCGCCGTAGGCCGAAACCGCCTGCGGACCGGGCTCGCCGAGCGCCCACCTGGCGATGTCCAGATTGTGCGCCCCCCAGTTGGTCATCTGACCGCCCGAATAGTCCCAGAACCAGCGAAAATGATAGTGACATCTGAAAGGATCGTACGGAACATACGGCGCCGGCCCGAGCCAGAAGTCCCAGTTGAGCCCCTTCGGCACATCTTTGCCGGGACCCAGAATCTCCTCGGGCTTGAAACCGGGCATTGCATTTCGCATATAACCCGCCGTGATCTTGTGAACCGGGCCGATCGCGCCTTCCTGGATCAGTTTCACAGCCTGCTGGAAGTGGGTGCCCGATCGCTGCTGGCTGCCGGTCTGCACAACGCGGTTGTATTTTCTTGCAGCCTCGACCATCCTCCGGCCCTCGACCACGGTCAGCGAAAGCGGCTTCTCGCAGTACACATCCTTACCCGCCTGACAGGCCATGATCGTCGGCAGCGCATGCCAGTGATCGGGCGTCCCGACGATCACCGCATCGACGCCCTTCTCGTCCAGCATCCGACGGAAATCCTCGTGCCGTGTCGGGCTCCCCGATGTGATCAGCGCCGCCGCTCGCTCGAGATACGGGACATAGACATCGCAGACCGAGACCGCATTCACGTCCTTGTTCGGCAGAAACCGCTTGAAGACGTCCGTCCCCCGGTCGCCGCATCCGATCAGGCCGATGTTGATCCGATCGTTCGCCCCGAGTATGCGCGTTCTGCTCAGAGCCGTGCCCGCCCCGGCGGCGAGCGTTGCCTTGGTAAACTCTCTTCGGTTCAGTTTTTTCATGATCTATTCCAATTATGACGCCGGAGTGCGGGCATCCCTGTCCGCGCTCCGGCATATGATCAATGAGCGAAAGCTCCGACACCCGGCTCGGGATTGAGTGCCACTCCCGGCGGATAATGTTTCGCCGAAGTGAACTCCTTCAGCGCCTGAACATTGATCAGCGACGAGACGCCCTCTTTCGAGGCCAGATGGTAACTGCGCTTGAGCGCTTCCCTGAGCTGGGCCGGAGTGGTGACGTAGGCGCCATGCGCCCCGAGCCCTTCGGCCAGCTTGTCGTATCTGAGGTTCTGCTGGAAGAGGTACATATGGATCGAGCGCGGCGAACCCGCCGTGTTCGGCCACATGCCCCAGGAATCGTTGTTGTAGACGACGGCGATGACCGGGATCTTGTACTTCATCGCGGTATCGAGTTCAAAGAGGCTGTAGGCAATTCCGGCGTCGCTCGTGATGCAGAGGACCGGAGCGCCCTTGTATGCGGCCTGCGGGCCGACGCCGCGTTGGACAGCCGCTCCGGCACCGATCAGCATCGCCACGTCAGGGCCGATCGCGCCGTACTGGTACGCGCAGACTATCCCCTGCCCGGGCCGGTTGGCGCGCAGCCATCGGCCGGCATACAGCCCGCTCGTCCAGCCGCCCGATCCGGTCACCGTCTGCTTCGGATCGATATCGCCTTTGTAGAGCAGATCGTGGACCTCCCGAGCCATGACCGCCGGATGAATCGTGCCGGTCGTCTGGCTGTGCTTGAGCCCGAGCTGATAGGTATCCTCGAGCTGCTTCTCGAACGTCGCCCGCGCCTTCGCCAGTTCCGCCACCCAGGCTTCGCGCTTTCTGCGCGGAACCCTGTCGGCCAGCGCGTCCAGAAATGACTTCTCTTCGCTGACGATTCCGAGATCGAGCGGCCAGTTGCGCCCGAGATCCTCCTGCTCGGGATGCACGCGGATCGACTTGATGTCCGGATTGAAACGATACTCGCCCGGACTCGGCATGCAGTACTGTCCGATGAAGATCACCAGATCGGCGCTCATCAGAGCCTCGGGAGACAATGACGCCGAAAGCCTGTGATCGTCGGGGAAATGGCCGCGCGTCGGCCCCGAAGGCACGACCGCGATCTCGTTCTTCTCCGCCGCGACCATCAGCGGCTCCCACGCCTTGCGCTGAAAGACTCCCTGACCGGCGACGATCACCGGGCGCTCGGATTTCGAGAGCATATCGAGCGCCTTCTCGATGTCCTTCGACGAGGCGCAGGGACGGGATTCCGACCGGTACTTCTCCTTGCTGTAATAATCGGTCAATGCCGCGGGATCCGTGAACCGCGCCCTCGCAACCTCTGCCGGAAAGTCGAGATGGACCGGACCCGGCACGCCCGACTTCATCTGGCGGAAGGCATACGCGCCGTACTCGTAGACGCGGTTGGGAGCGATCAGCCGCTTGCCGTACTTCTTGATTCCCTCGGTCGTCGGCTGCTGATAGGCCGTCTGAATGAACCGCTCACGGTCGTCGCCCGCGATCTGCATGTTGCTGGCCAGCACCATCAGCGGCGTCCGGGCGGCATTGGCCGCCGCGATGTTCATTATCATGTGCGTGAAACCGGGTCCCTCGGTGCCGGAGGTCGCCGTCGCTTCTCCCGTCGCACGCGAGAATCCGTCGGCCGCCGCGCACATCGCCCCTTCAGTGCGCCCGCCGTAACTCGGAATCCCGGCCGCGGCCAGCGCGTTGATCACTGTGTAATTCCCCGGGCAGCAGAAGAGCGCCGCCAGATCCTCTTCCCTGCAGAGCTTCGCGAAGACCTCGGCGCCGGTCATCCCGTTGCCCTCGAACGCGCCCACCTTCGGCGATTCCGCCAGCGACTCCGGTATCTCCTTCGGAATTCGAATCGAGGGAATCCCCTCCTCTGTCCCGGCGAAGATTCGCCCGCTCGCACCGGCGACCACCGCGCCCGCGGCGGACGTCAACAGTATCTTCCGACGAATCGGATCCGGTTCATCGGATCGGGCTGCCTGCCTGCTTCTGTTCTTTCGCATATTTTCCTCCGATTATTCGGGTTGCATCAGGAAAATTCAGCCTGATATTGAGACGGTCAGGATAGTGAAAATGTTTGCAATCGCGGACAAATTTAACAAGGCTCGGAAATTTTTCGAAGGTAACTATCCAGCCTGTCGGGGAGAAGAGAATTTACGACAGGATTTACAGGATTGGACAGGATTAACAGGATTATTCAGAAGATGTAGTTCTTTCCGAAAAATACAACACTGCAGGTAACTCACATTTTGTATGCTTGTTATTTATCCTGTAAATCCAGTCAAATCCTGTAAATCCTGTCGAATATTCTCATCGAACCGTACCGAGCCTGGTCAGTTTCCCGTTTTGGGCCGGCTGGATTCGGGCCACAGACTGCGAATGAAATTGACGAGATGCCAGATATCCTCCTCCTTGCGAATCTGCGAGGCGAAGGCCGGCATGGTGTCGGCGGCGCCGTCGCGGATGCTGCGGAAGATCTCGCCCTCTGTCGTCCCGTGCTTCCAGAGCTTCGGATCGGTCAGATCGGTGGCGTTGGCGATGACATCGACCATCGACTTGCCGTCGTTTCCGTGACACTCGGTGCAGTTGCGCAGAAATATCGCCCGCCCGCTCGAGACAGACTCTTTTGACCAGGCGACAGGATTCTTGAGCTTCGCCGCCTCCTCGCGGCTCATCTTCGACTCCTGCGCGCGGATCGCAGACCCAAGCAGGATGATCGAAGCGATGAGCAGTACCGTCTTTCGGTGCATTTCCTTCCTCCTGATATTGATATTAATTGAAAAGTCCTCTGTAACCACTCAGCCCGGGTAAAAGTGTCCAGTCTTATTTGAAACAGATTTCATGGTACGCACCGGAAACTGGCAACTGGCAACTCAATCTTTTCACATCCCCTCCGGGTTGAGGCCGAATGTTTCGACGGCGTAATCGAAGAACGATCCTTCACGCAGGAGGGCCACGAATATCTCGTGAACCAGATGAATCAGTTTTCCGGTCGAGTAATCGAGATCGCCGTCAAGCGCGGTGATCGTCAGCGAGATGTCGCCGGCGCGGTTACGGATGCGGACATCCGCCCTGCGCGGATCGATCCGTCTGTGTTCGGGAAGCTCATCGGACTGCCTCTCTCTGATGAATCTCCTCAGTTCGGAGTCCATCCCGGAAGGCAGTGACGGAAGCAGCAGCGGAAATCTTAGCGATCGCCTGACCGGATCGAAAACGAGTTCGAATTCGCGATCGAAATGCCAGACCAGCCTGAACCGCGCCGTCCCCGCGCGCGAGGGGCCGCCGCTGAAGCCGCGGAAGATGCCGCGCCGGGCATAGTTCTCGAGCGTCCGCGCCACGGATTCGATCTCTTCCGTTGCGCCGCTTTTCAGCCTTGCATTTGCCATATTGCAGTATTTTCCGGAACGGAGGCGCCGCTCGGGCGATCCGATCCCGTTCCGGCATGATCGAACATCTGTGGAATCCCGGTTATTGTAATCCCGAACCGGCGATCAGCGGAAATGGTCAGAGGGAATTTCAGAAGAAGACCCGCTGGATGAACCAGTAGAGTCCCGCCGCGATGACGCAGATCGAACCGGCGATCAGGATCGGTCTTCCCGCCGATGGCCATCTGCGGCGGATGCCGTTGAGGACCGCCGCGACGACGACCACGATCACCGCCTGCCCGATCTCCACCCCCAGATTGAATGAAAAGAGCGACCAGCCGAGCGCCTGCGGCGGCAGTCCGAACTCTTTGAGCACTCCGGCGAATCCGAAACCGTGTATGAATCCGAAAAAGAACGCCACCCAGGCCCGCACATCGCGACCGCCCTTTTCGACCATCAGGTTGTCGATTCCGACATAGATGATGCTCAGCGCGATGACCGGCTCGATCAGGCTCGAAGGCGGATTGAGGGTATCGAGCGCAGCCAGCGAAAGCGTCACGCTGTGCGCCACAGTGAATGCCGTCACGATCGTCAGCAACCTGAGCATGCTGCCGCCGAGCAGCATCAGCCCGATCAGAAACAGGACATGATCCGGCCCGGTGAAGATGTGATATATCCCGCCCGGCACGAACTTCCTGATCACGGCCAGCGAGCCCTGCCGGCTTCCGGTGAAGTATTCGAATGCCTGATGATCGCGATCGAAGATCTCCTGATGACTCAGCGCGCCGTTCTCGTAGACATTCAGAAATGTCTGATGAAGCGGATCGTAGGGGAAGAGGTAGCTCCGGAATCCGAAAACGCCCGGATTGCCGACCGGCGCGAAGGCCAGGTGAAGCGCCAGCGCCTGACGGTCCGGCAGCGGGTCGATCCGTTCGAGACTGTAATCGACCGGCGCTCCGTCGGCCTCGATGCGCAGCCTTCCCTTCAATAATTTCTCAATTTCGGCGCGCCTCGATTCGAGCGCCGAACGTTCGAGCAGTTTTTCAGCCGGTTCGACGCGCAGCTCGTATGCGATATCCAGCACGTGAACCGTCAGCAGGCCGACGGCGCGTCCTCCATCGATTCTGAAATCGAGATAGCTGAACGGCGAGGAATGAGCCGAGCCTTCGATCGCCGCAAGAAGAACGGCCAGCAGACACAAGGCCGCGCGGAGAGGTCTTCTCTCGCGCGCGGCCTCGTTCCTGTGTTCTCCGGTGATCAAGCGGACTCTCGGGATGACTATTTCAGAGCGGTGTGGATCTTGGTGATGTCGTCCTTGACCCGTCCGAGGTTGTAGTCCTTGTACTTCTCAGGCAGCTTGAAGCTCTCGATCGCCTGATCGACGTTCTGCCCCTCTTTTTTGGCCTTCGCGACGACCGCCACCATCTCCGAGACGAAGTCGCCGAATTCACGGAAGGTATTCCAGTCAGTGACGGCGCTGTGTCCGGGGATGACCGTCTCGACTCCCTTGATGCCCGCCGCGGCCTTCTTCACCGTGACGGGATAGGCCAGCGGATCTCCGCCGTTGGTGGTATCGATGAACGGAGCCATCTTGCCGGGAAACAGGTCGCCGGTGTGCACGGTTCCGAGCCCTGTGAAGACGACCAGCGTGTCACCGCTGGTGTGCCCGGCTCCGAAATGATAGAGGTCGATCTTCTCCCTGCCGCCGAGCACGCTCATCTTCGTCTTGTAGGTCTTGCCGGGCAGGAACTTCCTGCCTTCATCGGACTGGAAGGCCGGCATCTTCTCCATGCTCGCCTTGCAGTTCTCGTGCGCGATGAACTCGACACTGCCGGTGAAAGCGCTGTTGCTGCCCGTGTGGTCGCCGTGCGTGTGGGTGTTGATGACCATCATCACAGGCTTGTCGGTGACCGACCTGACCTTCTCGAGGATCCCGGGCCCCATTCCCGGATTCTTGGTGTCGACGATGACCACCCCTTTTTCGGCGACATAGACTCCCGTGTTGCCGCCTCCGCCGGTGATGACGTAGAGGTTGTCCTTGACCTTCTGAATCTCGAGCGAGACCTGCGGGCGCTGAGCCGCCAGCATCGAGATCCCGCCGACCAGAAACAGCCCCATCAGTACGATGACCCTTTTCATTCGAATTCCTCCTTTGGAATTTTCCGGCATCTTATACACAGCCGGCCGGGCAGACAAGCTGCCTGAGGCGTTCGGATTCTGATCACGCGAATCTGACCAGCTGCTTGCCGATATTCTCTCCGCGCAGCATGCCCAGAAACGCCCTCGGAGCATTCTCGAACCCTTCGGCGACCGTCGTCCTGTAGACCAGCTTCCCTTCCCCGAGCCATTTCGCCATCTCCGCGAAGGCCTCGGGATAACGGGGCAGGAATCTCGTCACGATGAAACCCTCGACGCGCGCCTGTCTGACCAGCACCAGCGACAGGATCCGCGGCCCCATCTCCGGCTTCTCGAGGTTGTACTGCGAGATCTGACCGCAGATCGCGATCCGCGCGAAGAGATTCATGTTGAAGAAGACCGCATCCGTGATCGCGCCTCCGACATTGTCGAAGTAGCAGTCGATACCGTTCGGACACAGTCGCTGCAGCTCGGCGTTGTAATCGGTCACGGTCTTGTAGTTGAAACCGGCGTCGTAACCGAACTCCCGAGTCATCAGCTCGACCTTGTCATCGGCGCCGGCGCTCCCGACCACGCGGCAGCCCTTGAGCTTCGCGATCTGCCCGACATAGGATCCGACGGCGCCGGCCGCTCCGCTGACGAAGACCGTCTCGCCCTCCTTCGGCCGGCAGAGTTCGAGCAATCCGAAATATGCCGTCATCCCCGGCATCCCGAGGATCCCGAGGTACGCTTCGATCGGCGCTATCCCTGGATCGATCCTGTATTCGTGGTATCCCTTCCCGTCCGCCAGACAGTACTCCTGCCAGCCGCCGTATGTGGCCACGTAATCGCCCTCGCTGAAATCCGGATTTTTTGATGCGATGACGCGCCCGACCGAGCCTCCCTGCATGACCTCGCCCGGCCTGACGCCGGCGGCGTATGCCAGCTTCGACGGCGGATTCATCCTTCCGCGCATGTACGGATCGAGCGACATGAACTCGTGTCTGACCAGAAACTGCCCTTCGCCCGGCTCCGGAATCGGCGTCTCGATCAGTTTGAAATCGGACTCCTTCGGAAATCCGACCGGATGCGAGACCATGATGATCTGCCTGTTGGTTCCGCTCATTTAGCCTCCAAATTATCTTGAGATCATCCAATCCTGCTTGATACGCTGCGGCTTTGCAACATAGCGGGCTGACCATTTGAAGTTTACTCGTCGAGCGCTGTGAATCTATAATGCGCCGCATCATCTGAATCGAATCCTGATCGAACCGGAGAACATCATCGAACATCGAATTTCACGCGCGGCGCAGGCCCGGGTTGCGATGACATCGTTCCTGAGCCTCTTCTCGATCGTCGGACTGGCGCTCTATGGTCTGCCGTTCTTCTACGATTTCATGGTCACGGAGTTCGGCTGGTCGCGGGCGACGGTGACATCCGGCAACGCGCTGAGCCGGCTGGTCGTCGGCCCGCTCTTCGGCTTCATCGCCGGCTGGATCGTCGATCGCTTCGGACCGCGACGGCTTATGCTCGCCGGGATCCTGATGGCCGGCATCGCGCTGATCGGGCTCGGGTCGATGACATCGCTCTGGATGTTCTACTTCTTCTATCTTATCAATGCGCTCGGCAACGTCTGCGGAGGCCCGCTGCCAAATCAGGTGATCATGTCGCGGTGGTTCGACAAGTCGCGCGGCAAGGCGATGGGCTTCGCCTACCTCGGCATCGGCATCGGCGGAGCGATCGTCCCTCTGCTGGCGCACTGGCTGACGCAGCGGATGGGCTGGCACGACGCGCTGAGAATCCTCGGCATCCTGGTCATCGTCATCGCTTTCCCGATGGCCTGGTTCGTCAAGGAAGCGCCCGATTCATACGCCGAGGCGGAAAAGTCCGAGCCTCCCCCGCCGATCGGCGGCATCTTCAGGAATCCGGCGTTCTACCTTCTCGCCATCGGCAGCATGTGCTCGATCGCGGCCGTCGGAGGAACCAACCAGCATCTCAAGCTCTTCCTCAGCCTGGACCAGGGATACGGTCAGGCCGAGGTAGCGAGGATCATCTCGATCGTCCTCGCTTCGAGCATCGCCGGACGCCTGATCATGGGCTGGCTCGCGGATCGCTATCCGAAGAAATATGTCATGGTCCTGATCTACCTGCTGGTCGCATCGGCCATCCCGCTGCTCTTCTTCGCGGGATCCCCGGGTGTGATATACATCTTCGCAGTGATCTTCGGGATCGGCCTCGGCGGAGACTACATGATCATCCCGCTGATGGCCGTCGAAATCTTCGGACTGAG
>CALBSU010000130.1 GCA_937967285.1 uncultured Acidobacteriota bacterium | reverse complement strand
GGCTGATCGGAGATGGCTGAAATTATCAGGACCATACCGTCTTTTTGAGCGCTGTTAAGCAGGTCCTCGAGTGCAAGCAGGCCGGTCGCATCGATCGACAACACATTGCGCATCCGCAGGATGAGCACCCGTGGTCTCTTTTCGACGCGATTGATCGCTTCCTTGAATCGTTCGATGGCGGCGAAGAAGAGCGAGCCGTAGATTTCGAAGACCTCGACTCCGGCAGGAATATCGAGGCCGGAGATGTCACGGGATTCGCTCTCGTCCCGTTCGCGCAGATTCTCGGTGACCAGTTTGACCTGCGTCTCGTTCGACATCCGCTGCAGGAAGAGGAAGCCGGCCAGCAGGACTCCGACCTGTATGGCCACCGTCAGGTCTATCAGGACCGTCAGCAGAAAAGTCGCCAGCAGGACCAGAATATCGCTCTTCGGGCTGCTGAAGAGCTTGATGAAGGCGTGGCGCTCGCTCATGTTCCAGGCGACGATGATCAGAATCGCGGCGAGGGTCGACATCGGGATGAGAGATGCCCAGCTCCCGAAGAAGAGCAGGATCAGCAGTAATGTTATCGCATGGATGATCGAGGCGACCGGAGTGCGCGCGCCGTTTTTGATGTTGGTCGCCGTCCGTGCGATGGCTCCGGTGGCGGGGATGCCGCCGAAGATTGCGGAGGCGATATTGCCCGCTCCCTGGGCGATCAGCTCCATGTTCGACCGGTGGCGCGTTCCCATCATGCCGTCGGCGACGACCGCCGAGAGCAGCGATTCGAGCGCGGCCAGCATCGCGACGGTCAGCCCCGGCATGAACATCTGCCGGACCAGTTGCCAGCTCAGATCCGGAAAGTCAGGAGCGGGCAGCGAACTCGGCACGCTGCCGAAACGGCTGCCGATCGTATCGACCGGTAATTGAAAATACTGGACCACGGCAGTCAGAACGATGATCGCAATGATCTGCCCCGGAATCCGGTGCGTGACGCGAGGCCAGAGCAGAATGATCAGCAGCGATGCGATTCCTACGCCCAGCGCATGCAGGTTGATCGAGCCGAGGTGCTCGCTGTAGGCGATCCATTTCTCGACGAAATCGGCCGGAACGGCATCCATTTTCAGTCCCAGAAAGTCCTTGATCTGCGATGAAAAGATGATCAGGGCGATGCCGGCGGTGAAGCCTACGATCACGGGATACGGTATGAATTTGAGAAAAGCGCCCATCCGCGCCAGTCCCATGACTATCAGCATCGCCCCGGCGATCAGCGTCGCGATGACCAGTCCGTTGTATCCGTACTGCTGTACTATTCCGTAAACGATGACGATGAAGGCGCCGGTCGGGCCGCTGACCTGGGCGCGGCTGCCTCCGAGCAGGGCGATGACTGATCCGGCGATGATCGCGGTGTAGAGCCCCTGTTCGGGCTTGACTCCGGAGGCGATGGCCAGCGCGATCGACAGCGGCAGAGCGACGATTCCGACGGTCAGCCCCGCGATCAGATCAGAGGAGAAATGTTTCCGGGTGTAGCCTTCTCTGAGAACGGTAAAGAGTTTAGGTTCGAGACGTGTGTGCATGGGATGAAAGATACAACCAGTGGTGAATATGATCAAAACCACCCAGGTAAAGAATTAACCGCA
>CALBSU010000129.1 GCA_937967285.1 uncultured Acidobacteriota bacterium | reverse complement strand
TCTGGTTCCGGGCACCGCGATTCGATTCCGCCGGTAAAAAGGTCGAGAACGCCCGTTTCCTTCGCGTCGTTCACAACGGATTGTCGGTGCAGAAGGATGTCGAGGTTGACGGGCCGACGCGGGCGGCGATGAACCTGCCGGAGGCCGCGACCAACCCGATCATGCTCCAGGGCGATCACGGCCCCGTCGCCTTTCGCAACATCTACGTCCGGCCGTTGCGCTCGATTATCAAGCGTTAGGCGATTGCGGCAGGTCCCTCATCGGATAATGTCGAAGGATTATGTCATGACGAATCACGTGAACGTTTACGTCGTACTCTTACTTGTCTCGTTCGTGTTGCCGGGCCCTCGGATCCCTGATTTTGATCGGGCAATCGCTCTTGAGGACAAGGGGGAAACCACAGCCAATGCGAGTCTCGGGGATCTGGACGGAGACGGGGATCCCGATATCGTGCTGGCAAAGGGACGCCACTGGCCGTTGGTCGACCTTATCCTTTTGAACGACGGAAAAGGAGGCTTCGACAGGGGGCATAGCCTGAGTGAGAAAGCTGATAAAACGTACACCGCGGCTCTGGCTGATCTGGATGGCGATAAAGACCTCGATCTGGTCGTGGGCAATGACACTCCGGATGAGAAGCTGGTTTACTTCAATGACGGCAAAGGGAGCTTCAAACCTTCCGGCACTTTCGGCGAAGCCAAATGGTCAACCCGCAATCTGACAGTAACGGATCTCAACAGCGATGATCGCCCGGATATCGTCGTGGCGAATCGAGGCGGCCCGAGGAACCTCAGTTTCAATTACATATGCATGAACGACGGGCATGGCGGCTTTCCGGGTTGCCGGACGTTATCGTCCGAATCGGCGACAACGATAGCTGCCGGGGATCTCGACGGAGATGGCCTGCCGGACCTTGTGGTTCCCCACCGCGATGGCGGTCAGAGTTACATCTTTGTCAACGACGGCAAGGGAGGGTTCGCAGAGAAGCATCCATTTGGCCCGGTCAAATCCGCGACGCGGGCAGTTGCGCTCGGCGATCTGAATGGTGATCGGCGCCTCGATATCGTCATCGGCGATGAGGCCGGTGGCGGAGCTTCTATCTTCTTCAATCAAGGTCGCCTTAAATTTTCAGAGCCGATACCGGTCGGCGAGAAAACAGACATCGTTTACTCGATCGCCATCACCGATATGAATGGTGACGGTCATGCCGACGTGGTGCTGGGAAACCAGAATAAACCCGGTGTGGTTCTCATCAATGACGGAAACGGAAATAAATTTACTCCCGTTCGTTTCGGTGACGGGAACGGCGCCGTTTATGGCCTGGCGACAGGTGACGTCAATGGCGACGGTTCGCCTGATATCGTGGCAGCGCGGTCCGGCGCCCAGAGCATGCTTTACCTGAACTCGTTAAGGAGTAAGTAAATTCGGTAATAGAATTACGGGAGGACCTGATGGGACTGTCGAGGCGTTCATTTATCCAGGCTTCATTGCTCGCTCTGCCGGCAACCGCATTTGCTCAGAAATACGAGCAGGATTGGCCGGCTTTTCGCGGCACGAGCGGGCGCGGGGTCGCTGAAGGCTATTCAACACCGGCAACCTGGAATGCCGATGCAGCGACGGGAGAACTTTCTGGCGTCCTGTGGAAGTCAGAGATTCCGGGCCTCGGACATTCCAGTCCGATTATCTGGAAGAACCGGATTTTTGTTGCCACGGCAGTGCGGCTGTCGGGCAAAGCCCCGTTGCGCATCGGCTATTACGGCGATACCAAAGCCGCGCAGGACGACGATGAACAAAGCTGGATGATTCTGTGCTTCGATAAGAAGACCGGGAAGCCGCTGTGGGAGAAGACGCTCAGGAAGAGTAAACCCGGAGCGGCCCGCCATGAAAAGGCGACGCACGCCAACACGACGATCGTTACGGACGGCAAACGGCTCGTGGCATTCTTCGGTTCTGAAGGGCTTTATTGCCTTGACCACAATGGGAAATTGCTTTGGTCCAAAGATCTGGGCGTCATCAACATCAGCAAATATGGAATTGGTTGGGGCTATGGCAGCTCTCCGGCTCTGTACCGCGACCGGATCGTCTTGCAATGCGACGATCCGTCCAATCCCTTCATTGCCGCTTTTCGACTTTCCGATGGATCGGAGCTGTGGCGCACTCCGCGCAAGGGCGTTTGCGAGCGAAGCTGGGGAACGCCTCTGATTCATAACGACGGTGCGCGGGCACAGGTTGTCGCCAATGGCTGGCCTTTCATCGTTTCATACGATCTGGAGAACGGGCGGGAACTCTGGCGCTTAAGCGGAGGCGGCGATAATCCCATCCCCACGCCTTTTGTCGCCGATGGCTTGATTGTGGTTACAAATGCTCACGGCGGTAAAGCGCCGCTGTATGCGATACGGCCGGGCGCGCGCGGCGATATCACTTTATCCGACGGCCGGACGCAGAGCGATGCGATCGCGTGGAGCGTTCCCAACGGAGGCACCTATATATCCACGCCCGTGGTCTACAACGGCTACATCTATCTGGCCAATCACAATTCCATTCTGCGTTGTTTCGACTTCAAAACGGGCAGCAAAATGTATGAGGAGCGGCTGGGGCTGGATTCCGCCTGTTCGGCTTCTCTGGTGGCGGCGGACGGGAAAATATACTGTCCCGCCGAAGAAGGCGTTGTTTATGTCGTGAAGGCCGGGCCCGGTTTCGAGGTTCTGGCGAAAAACCAGATGGGCGAGCCGTGTCTGGCAACACCCGCGGTTTCTGAAGGCGTGCTCTATTTCCGGACGTCGGGAAGCCTGCTTGCGATACGATAGTTCCCGAATCGTCTGAAAGACCCTCAAGCGAAGAACTCGTTGACCGGCTGAAAGGCCACGTAGCGCGTGCTCGATGCCGGTTCGACGTAATGGAACGATCTTCCTGACGGCGTATTTTCGATGGTCCTGGTCCAGTCGATTCCGAGCGCCGAGTAGATCGTGCAGGCGATATCTTCCATATAGATCGGCCGTTTCTCAGACCAGCCGAAATCGACGATCTTGCCGCCGTGTTCATCGGTCCTGCCGATGACGGCGCCGCGCCTCGCTCCTCCGCCGGCGACGATGCCGCAGTGGACGTGCATGTAGTGTTCGCGGCCGGCGCGGGTTTCGCTGAGCGGCCCCGGAGTGCGCCCGAACTCGCTCATGGCGATGACCAGCGTCTCGTCGAGGAGACTTTTTCCTTTATCGAACTTCGACGGAGTGTTGTCGAGATCGAGAAGCAGTGCGCTCAGCGCCGCATCCAGTTCGCGGATGAGCACCGGATGGTTGCGTGTTCCTTCCTTGTAGATGCCACCGTGATGGTCCCATCCTCCGTGGCTGGCCATGATGAATCGAGTGCCGGCATCGGCCTGAAACAGGTTGCGCGCCAGGATCAGGCAGTTGCCGAAGCTGCTCGATCCGTATCGCTTTCTGTCCGCATCATTGAGGGAGAATATTTCGGGCACTCGAGGATCGTTCATGATCGCCAGTGCGCCGCGGTAATACTGATGGAAGTCCGCGAAGCTGCGGTCGGGATGGCCGCCGTCGCTTCGTAGGTTGCCGTCCAGCTCCTGCAATCTCTGCCAGCGTCGCCGCATGGCCTCCTCCATCCCTTTTTGAGGGGCGAGATTCGGAGGGCTGTTGTTGATCGACAAGCTCATCGGCCCGAATTCAGCGGAGAGGAAACCCTGATTGATCAGTCCGGCCTGGTTCCCCGAGGAGTTCATGGCGATGTAGGGCGGGAGCGAGTCCGAAGACTTCCGGTCTTTTGCCAGTTCGTGGCAAACCACCGCGCCGATAGCGGGGACCTCCCTGGCCAGGGCCAGATTGAGCGGGTGTCCGGTCTGGATGTAGTACTGGGCCCGCCCGTGGACCACGTCCCATGCCGCCATCGATCGGACGACCGTCAATTTATCCAGCACGCCGGGGATGTTCGGCATGATTCCGAAGGGGAGTTTCAGATCGTTCGGAAAACTGCGGATATCGTAATAGTCCGGAATCCAGCGGCTCTCTTTGGCATCGAAGGTATCGACCTGGCTCATGCCGCCGTCGATATTGATGAAGAGCACCTGTCGCGCGGTGCCTTTCGGTTTGATCGGCTGTTGTGCGCGGACATTGTACGGACGAAATACGCCGAGATATCCGCCGACCAGTCCGATGCCTCCAATCCGCAGGATTTCGCGTCGCGTCAGCGCGGGGATGTTTCGTTGCTCAGTCATTGCGGCTCCCCTTTCAATAATTGAAGACGAAATCGAGCTTGTTGAGCAGGCTCCATTGCAGGTCCTCTGCGCCCTGTTTCCGGTCGGCCTCGATCCATGAGACCGCGATTCTCAGTTCATCTCCCCGCGGAGGACGCGAAAGCGTGGCCAGGTACAT
>CALBSU010000128.1 GCA_937967285.1 uncultured Acidobacteriota bacterium | reverse complement strand
TCACCCCGCCCGAGATATTTGCAGTCCTGATAGTCGATGTAGAAAGAGCGATTCGCTTGCCGCAGTTTTTCCGGTTCGATTGCGGCATTTGTGACCCGGCCCCGCCTGTCGAGCTCCCAGCGGTAGAAGAATCTTGATCCCCAGCTGACCCCGTGCAGTGTGCGTTTTTCGGTGTTGTGGACTATGCCGCCGATATGGTCGGGATAGCGAAAGACTTCGGCGGCTTTCATCGTCCGGGGATCCACGCGGTAGACGATCGAGCGACTGTCGGGACGGTATTCGGCAACCGGCACCCAGATGAATCTGCCGTCGAAGTCGATTCCGCCGGGGTGATAGATCGATCCCTCACCGAGCAGCAGATCTTCAAGCAGTTCTCCTTTGCTATCGAATTTGAAGAGGTGCCCGCGTCCGGCTCCCGTGTCGCGGTCGAATCCGTCCTGCGGCTGGGCGTAACGTCTGGTGGGTTGAGTTACCTCGACCGAAGAGAGATAGAAGAAGTCTCCGACCTTGACCATGCCCTGCGGATGGTGCGTGTTGAAATTGAGGCGTATCGATTCGGCCGGTTTCCATTTCGAGTTTCTGGTTAGCCGGCTGAAGCGGCGGCTGACCTCCGGTCCGGACGGCCCCTGCCCGGCGGCCATCTGCCCGGCGGCCATCTGCCAGGCGGCCATCTGCCCGGCGGCCATCTGAACGAAGCAGAGCATGAAGATGAGAACTGGCCGATATTTCTTCATTCAACCGATAATCGAATCGAGAAATTCGTTTCTGAACTTGCCCTTCGGGTCGTACTCCGCGAGAAGCTGCCTGAAATCGGTGAATCTTTCATAGCGCGAGCGGAGATCGGCCGGCGGGATGGTGAAGAGCTTGCCCCAGTGGGGGCGGGCGCCGAAACGGGAGAGCTGCTCTTCGACCACCGGAATCAGCTTCATGACGGATTCCGGGTTCTGTTTCCATGTGAAATGAATGGAGACGCTCTGTCGTTTGTAGTTCGGGCTCATCCACAGATCATCGGCGGCGATCGTTCTGACCTCTGAGATGAAGAGGTCATTGAACCACTTGTCGCCCATATCATTGATCGCCTTGAGGGCGGGCACTGCATCGCTCATCGGGACGAAGAACTCCGATTGAAGCTCCTTGCCGCTGCTCGGCGTGAAGTTCATGCGGAAGTGCGGCAGGCGTTCGTGCCACGGACCCGGTACTCCCATCTGCTCGGTGCAGTTGACGGCGTCGAGCTCGATGATCGGATGCACGTTCCGTTTGGCCGGCGTCGCGCCGTAAAATTCGGATTTACTTTCAACTTTTTTGCCGTCGACGATGCGGCTTTTGACCCAGACTTCGCTCACCTTGTTCTTCTGCCAGTCGGTGAAGAGGCTGACGCTGTAGCCGGCGGACATGATCGCTTCGAAGTTCTTCTCGAGTTCAGGGAAGGGCAGGTTTTCGTAGACGTGCTGCTGCACCTCGAATGTCGGCTGAATGTCGAGCGTCACTTTGGTCACGACGCCGAGGCCGCCCAGGCCCACGACGGCGCCGAGGAATCTGTCGCCGTCCTTCTCCCTGGTCAGCGTGACCGTATCGCCGGAAGCTGTGACGATCTCGAGACCCGAGACGACCGTCGCCAGGTTTCCGTTCCTGACGCCGGAGCCATGCGTGGCGGTCGCGATCGATCCGGCGACGGAGATGTGAGGCAGTGATGCCAGGTTGTGAAGCGCGTAACCTTTCTCCTGCAGGTACTCGCCGAGCGTGCCGTAACGGATGCCCCCCTCGACGGTGACGGTCTTCTTCTCAGGATCGAGAGAGACCACTCGTGTCAGATTCTTCGTCGATAACAACGTATGCTTCGAATCGGCGATCCGGTTGAAGCAGTGCTGCGAGCCGAGGGCGCGCAGTTTATCGAAGCGGCCGATCATCTCCTGAACCTGCGCGACTGACTCAGGATAGACGACCTGATCGGTGCTGTATTCCAGATTTCCGGCCCAGTTTTTCAGTCTCATCGGTTTCGGTGCTTCGTTGAGAGGCTTATCGGCCTGATTGCATCCCGTGAGATGAGTCAGCGCGGCTCCGGTCAGCGCCGCAGAGGAGAGTTTCAAGAACCTGCGTTTCTTCATTATGCCGTTCCTTTCCGCTGTCGAGTCCGTTATTTATAGTTTGATATGCGCCGGACGGCAAGCCTCTCGAGGTTTTCGTGCCTTTGCGCGTGAAGAGTTGATTCAGACAAAACTTGCGCGCGGACGGTTGAGGACCTACACTTTGGCGCAATACGAATCACATTCCGAATCGAGTCAGTGTCTCGAAACCAGGAGGACCCAGATGAAGAGATTGATTCCGCTGCTGGTGGCAGTCACCGGTTTTCTGATCCTGTCGGTCGTCAGATATGAATCAGGCGCCCCGGCGGGAGCGCAATCCGGACTCAGATGGTACAAGGGCAATACTCACACCCACACGCTCAACAGCGACGGGGACTCGACTCCGGATGAGGTCGTCCGCTGGTATCGAGAACACGGCTATCAGTTTCTGGTCCTCACCGATCACAACTATCTGACAAGTGTCGACGGTTTGAACTCCCTTCATGGCGCCGACGAGAAATTTCTGGTCGTCCGCGGCGAGGAGGTGACCGACAGATACCAGAAGAGCGAAATCCACATCAACGGGCTCAACGTCGAGAGGCTGGTGACTCCGCAGGGCGGCAGCGGGATCGTCGAAACCATCCAGCGCAACGTCGATGCGATCCGTCAGGCCGCCGGCGTGCCGCACATCAATCATCCCAACTTCCGCTGGTCGATAACGGCTGAAGAGATGCGCAGGGTCGACCGGTACCGGCTCTTCGAGATCTATAACGGTCATCCGCAGGTCAATAACGAAGGCGGCGGAGGGGTTCCGGGCCTCGAGCAGATGTGGGACTATCTGCTGCACAGCGGAAAGCTGGTTTACGGCATTGCTGTCGACGATGCGCACCAGTTCAAGCGTCCGTGGGACCGGTCGGCGGCGCGCCCCGGTCAGGGCTGGGTGGTCGTGAGGGCCGACAAGCTCGCTCCGGCATCGCTTCTCGATGCCATGAACCGCGGCGACTTCTATGCCTCGACAGGCGTCGTGCTGGAAGATTACCAGGCGACCGATCAGAAGATCACGATCCGGATCAAAGAGGATCCGACCAGCAAATATCGTATTCAGTTCTTCGGAAAGGGAAGCGATCCGTATAAGGCGAAATTGCTCAGGGAAGATATCGCGAGTCCGGCCGTCTATGAGATCCGTGGAGATGAGGGCTATGTGCGGGCGAAGGTGATCGATTCGAACGGCCGCGCGGCGTGGACGCAGCCGATTATGGTCGGAAGACGCTGAGCGAAGTCATTTGCTCGCGCCATTGTGCCTGCGGTCTTTGATCACGCGACCCGTGCTGATGAATGAGATGCCCTGCTGTTGAGCGGTGCTGATCATTACCGCTTCGACGACCGGGTCGCTGACAACTGCCGCGGAACTCCACTCGACGATGAAATTGGCGCCCGAACCTCCGCTCGTATCACCATCAGCAACGACGAAATCGGTCGAGGCCATCGGCCCGAGCCGGACCGGCTTGGCGATGTAGTCTCTGACCACGGCGCCGCGAGTGTCGTAATATTTTGCAGAGGTCACAAGAATCGGACTTTGAGCATCGGTATTCCTGATGCTCAGCGTTACGGCCAGATTTATGACTCTGTTCTTGTCGCGCGTGTAGATGTGTGAGTATGTAGGAACATAGATCGTCTGACCCATGACCTGGTCTTCGGCGATTTCATTGACCGCTGCGGTTTCGTGAGTTGAACCGTTGGTCTCGACGTTGCGCTCTCCGGATTGCGACGAGCAGGAACCGAGCGCCAGAAGGGCCATCAGCGGGAGCGCGGACTTAAGAATCTTGTTCAGGGTTATTCTCACGGCCTCCATTTTCTGCGAAGTATTTGAAATAGACAAGGATCGGTCAGGGCCGGGCAGCGGCGTAACTGAAATCGGGAGAGAGACGTGAATCGCATACAGAGATATCGCTCAATTTCGTTCTTTGCGTTACTGGTCATGGCGGTGGCAGGGATGGCTGCCGTCTTCGCGCAGAGCGATCGCAACGGACGGATCAATCCGGAACTGCTCACGAAATCGTGGAGCGCAAGCTGGATCACAGTGCCGGACGCATCGCCGTTCGATTACGGCGTGTATCACTTCCGTCGAACGTTCGAGCTTCAGGCGAAACCGTCGTCGTTTGTCATCCACGTTACAGGAGACAATCGATATCAGCTCTTCGTCAACGGGAAGCAGGTCGTGTGGGGGCCGGCGCGCGGCGATCTCAACCACTGGCGTTACGAGACGGTCGACATCGCGCCGCAACTGAAATCAGGAAAGAACGTGATCGCGGCCGTGGTCTGGAACTTCGGGCAGTACGCTCCGGAATCGCAGGTGACGGATCGGACTGCTTTCCTGCTGCAGGGCGATACCGCGGCCGAGCGGGTCGTCGATACCGGCACGCGCTGGAAGTGCATGCGCAATCCGGCGTATCAGCCGCTGCATTACACTCACGCGCAGATGATGGGCTATTTCGTCCCGGGGCCGGGTGACAGGGTGGACGGGGCGAGTTATCCGTGGGGCTGGCAGGAGCCGGAATTTGACGATGCGTCCTGGGGCGAGGCTCAGACGGACGGTCGCTGGCGGGGCTCTCCGCGCGGTGCGCGTGACGGTCCGAACCGCTGGATGCTTGTGCCGCGTAACATCCCGCTGATGGAGGAGACGCCCGAGCGGCTGGCGGCTGTCAGACGCTCGTCGGGCGTGAGCCTGCCCGCGGGCTTTCCGGAGAAACAGTCAGCCTTCACGGTCCCGGCAAATACCCGTGCCCGAATTCTGCTCGATCAGTCGCACCTGACGACGGCATTTCCTGAGCTGATCGTGAGCGGCGGCAGAGGATCTGTGATCGAGCTCGGCTATGCCGAATCGCTCTTCCTGCCTCCGGCGCAGCGCGGCGGCAAGGGCAACCGCAACGAGGTAGAAGGCAAGGAGTTCGTCGGTTACTACGACCTCTTCACCGCCGACGGCGGCTCGCGGCGCCTGTTCCGCCCGCTCTGGTGGCGAACCTACCGGTACATCGACCTCAAGATCGAGACGAAGGGAGAGCCGCTCGTCGTCGAGGATCTGCGCGGCGTCTACACC
>CALBSU010000127.1 GCA_937967285.1 uncultured Acidobacteriota bacterium | reverse complement strand
CTGCGGCCTCGCTTCACCCCGGGCTAATTTCTATCGCCCGCTCCGCGGGCTTGATTTGAGAGTGTCCCGTTAAAGGGGTTGAGTAGTTACACAGTTTCAGTTGTTGCCTTTATTACGTAACAACCAGTCGCGCCATCCGACGACGCCTCGATCTCCGTCAGGAGCCGTATTCATTCCCGCTCGAAAGGCCGCCGGCACCTTACCGGGAAGCGGCAGTCGGACGACTCTCTTCGTGACGCCGCTGATCTCCCGCCAGATTTCAGCCATTTCGCCGAGCGTCATAGTCTCAGGGCCTCCGAAATCGGTCAGGCGCCCTGACGGCCCTGCATCTATCGACTCGGCAATCCTTCGCGCCACCTCAGGTTCATGTACGCTCCGGAACCTGAAATCGATCGGCAAAGGCATGACAATCGGGACCCTTGCCGCGGCCGAGATCATCATGTCGATCAATGAATGAAATTGTGTGGCGCGGAGTATGGTGTAAGGCAGTCCGGATTTCTCGATCATTCGCTCCGCTTCCAGTTTCTTCCGGTAGTAGCGGAACGGGATATCATCAATTCCCGCGATCGAGATATAGAAGATATTCGAGATTCCCGCCGCCGCCTCCAGCAGCAGTCGAGTCCCGTTGATGTCCACGGCGTCGGCATTTCGCGGATCCGAAGCGGCGTGAACGACTGCCTCGACGCCGGCCAGTGAATCGCTCAGGTTTTCGCCGGTGGAGATATCGCCCTGGACCCACTCGACGTCGGCCGGGGTCGAGCGCCGTCGCGGACGTCTTGTCAGGATGCGGACCGTATGGCCCGCCTGGCGAAGCGGGGTCATCAGCGCCCTGCCGAGAGTTCCGGCGCCGCCTGTAATCAGAATTCTCATCACGCTCCAGTGCGATCTAGCCTTCGATCGCTTTCAGGTCTAAAGTAAACGAAAGTATAGTTAACCTGGTTCCTGTTACCGACAACGAGCTGTATCACCAGAATAAGACGGAGATCCATTGTGAAACCGGTCATTGCCTTCGCATCATTAATAATAACTCTGCTGATTGGAGCATCCCAGTCGGGTGAGATCCCCTCCCCGGCCGGGCCCGGAAGCGGCCAGCCTAATCTGACCGTCTCGGCGGACGGGCGCGTCTACCTGAGCTGGATCGAGCGGCTCGAGGGCGGCAGATTCTCCCTCCGATATTCGACGCTCGAAAAGTCCGAATGGGCCGCGCCGAAGACGATCGCCGAGGGATCGGACTGGTTCGTCAACTGGGCGGACTTTCCATCGATGGCTGTCCTTCCTGACGGCACGCTTGCCTCGCACTGGCTGGTCAAGAGCGGATCGTCGACCTTCGATTACGACGTGACGATCTCCAGATCATTTGACGGAGGCATAACCTGGGAGAAACCGTTCATCCCGCATCGCGACGGCGTGAAGGCTGAGCACGGGTTCGTCTCACTGTTTGCAGCGGGCGACGGCAATCTGGCCGCCGTCTGGCTGGACGGACGCGAGATGAAACCATCCTCGGACGGGCACGGTCACGGCAATATGACCTTGCGATATGTGAAAATCATGAAGGACGGCAGTTTGACGGATGAAGCTGCTCTCGATACGCGAGTCTGCGAATGCTGCCAGACCTCCGCCGCCATGACCTCCGAAGGGCCGGTCGTCGTCTATCGCGACAGGTCCGAGAGCGAAGTCCGAGACATCTCGATCGTCCGCCTCGTTAAGGGCAGATGGACCGATCCCCGTCCGATCTTCCCGGACGACTGGCAGATCAACGGTTGCCCGGTCAACGGGCCATCGATCGCGGCAACCGGCAAACGAGTCGCCGTCGCCTGGTACACCGGGGTCGGCAACACTCCGCGCGTCAAACTTGTCTTCTCGCAGGATGCCGGCGCAAACTTCGGAAAGCCCGTTGTAGTCGATGACGGTAACCCCCTCGGCCGCGTCGAGACGCTCATGCTCGACGACGGCAGCGCCCTGGTCTGCTGGGTCGAAAGGGTTCAGGGAGGCGGCGAAGTGCGCATGCGTCGCATTCACCCCGACGGAAAGGCCGATCCTGCCGTTACCGTCTCGACCACGGGAACGGCGCGCTCGAACGGCTTCCCGCAGATGGCCCTCAGCGGCAACCGCATCATCTTCGCCTGGACCGGTAAAAAGGTTCAGACGGCGGAAATAAGAAAGTAGAAAGTAGAAAGTAGAAAGTAGAAAGTAGAATGTAGAAAGTAGCGCACGAATTAATTGTGCAGCGGTTCCAAAAAATATAACCAGGGTAAATTTTCTGGAACCTGGCCGCGCTCGCCG
>CALBSU010000126.1 GCA_937967285.1 uncultured Acidobacteriota bacterium | reverse complement strand
TGCTTTCTTGACTCAATAGTAATCTCACGCAGACTCAAGTTCAAGCAATTAATTCAGATGCCGGATGACTCAAAGGTATGACCATCGGCCGATGGTAAATGCGATCAGGATCGTGCGGCATACAGCTGGCGCCCCGCACCGGTAGCCGTCAGCCGGCGGGATTCGCTCAGGGAAAGGAGTCCGCTCCGACAGAGCCCCTCCACCGCCTGCCGGACATCATCGTCCTCGACTTCATGGTCGGGCCCCAGAAACCGGTCGATCATCCAACCGGCCATTCCGACCCGCTCTGCTCCGACCGATGCTGAGAGATGCTCCGGACTGTACCTGCCGTCGAGTTCGATGACGATTCCCAGCAGCGCCAGCGCCAGCTGCGAGAGATCGCCGGCGCTTCCCGCCACAACTACCGCTGGAGGGACATCACCTCCGGCGGATTCGGGCCTCGCCCGATCCGTCCGCAGCAGTTCAGGCTTGAGCTGATAGTCGCCGATCAATCCGAGGCCGGACTGACGTTCATACAACAGCAGCGTGCAGAGCGCATCCAGTGCGGCGTATTCGAGCTGCTCGGAACTCAGCGGCCGCCGGCTCCAGTCCCCGCGCTGCTCCGCCTTGTCGAGCGTGATCCCGAGATGCCGCTCGGCCTGGACCCTGAGCGAGCATTCGCGCTCGCCTCCCCTTCGCGCCGCGATCATCGTGTCGTGGATCGGCGAGGTAGCAATTCCATAGTGCCGCAGCAGCTTGACCGCGTCGAAAGCGGCATTGTGGATCGCCTTGACCTGCAACCCCATTTCAAGCGGCCTCCTCAACAACCCGATCTCGACCTCTCCCAATGCATCCACCAGATAGACCTCCGGCCCCGCGTCCGACCTGAGCGCGAACTGGAGCAGGGACACCCGCTCCGCTTCCCTGTCCCACCAGTTGATCGTTTCTATATCCAGCGCGAATGCATTGACACTCTCGAGCGCTCCAACCAGCTCGATCAGCCCTTCCCGCCGGTCGATGAATTGTATTTTGTGTCCACTCACTTGATCAGTAGAAAGTAGAAAGTAAAAAGTAGAAAGTAAAAAAGTCAGAAATTCTTCCTGTTCGTGCGCCGGTTGCAGCCGGACCGGAAAATGGAATATAAGATCATCTCCGCATCCAAACGAACTTTATACTTTCTACTTTATACTTTCTACTCATGATGAAATACGATTGGACCATAGAAGAAATACGTGCGATTTACGAGCAGTCGATCCCGGATCTGGTCTTTGCCGCGCAGAGCGTCCACAGGGAATATCACGATCCGCGTGAAGTGCAGGGCTGCACGCTTCTGAGCATCAAGACGGGCGGATGTCCCGAGGACTGCGCCTATTGCCCGCAATCGGCCCACTATCAGACCGCAGTCGAGCGGCAGCCGCTGCTCAGCGTCGATGAGACTCTCGAAGCGGCCTCGCGGGCGCGCGCGCAGGGAGCGACGCGATTCTGCATGGGCGCGGCCTGGCGGGATGCTCCGAAGGGAGCCGAGTTCGACGATATCCTGCACATGGTCCGCGGCGTGCGCGAACTCGGGCTCGAGGCCTGCTGTACCCTCGGCATGCTCAATCGCGATCAGGCGGAGGCGCTGGCCGGCGCCGGACTGACCGCATACAACCATAACCTCGATACATCGCCCGAATTCTACGGCGAGATCATCACCACACGAACTTACGACGACCGCCTCGCCACGCTCGATCATGTCCGCAATGCGGGAATCACCATCTGCAGCGGCGGCATCATCGGAATGGGAGAGACGCGCGCCGACCGCTTTCGCCTCCTCCAGCAGCTGGCGAACCGCAATCCCCATCCCGAAAGCGTGCCGATCAATATGCTGGTCCGCGTCGAGGGCACTCCGCTGGCAGGCAGTCAGGAGACCGATCCGATCGAGATGGTCCGCATGATCGCCGTCGCGCGCATCCTCATGCCGGCTTCGATGGTTCGACTCAGCGCTGGCAGGCTCGCGCTCTCCGACGAGGCGCAGGCCCTCTGCTTCCTCGCCGGCGCCAATTCGATATTCATGGGCGAGAAGCTGCTGACCACTCCCAATCCCGACAAGGACGAGGACCGGTCGCTGCTCGATCGCCTCGGCATGCATCTCCGCCGCGCAGGCTAGCTTCGGAGAGCGCCGTCCCTGGTCGCGGGCGATCCCGACTCGACATTGGCACAATCGCGATTGAAATGTTAAGATCCACCGGTCTTTATTACTTTTTCAGATCTGCATTTCCGGTCATCCGCACCCGCTGACTGATCTCCCGCGGCAGCGCTGCACAAGTCACGCGACCGGTCACTCGAAGGGGAATTGCATGGAGCAAAATCTCGGGGGCCAGAACCGCCTCGTTCAAATCACGACTGCACCCGCTACAGCTAACAATCACGACGATCAGAATTCAGTACCCGAACTGAACATCCCGGTTCTTTCGGAGCGTCAGATCCTCCAGAAAAAAGCCTATATCGGCTTCAGAAAGATTATCGGCTTCTTTTATACCAAACACTCATACGGCGCCACTCGACGATGGATTCTGGCCAAGGTCCTGCCCGATCGCATCCTCTATCGCTGGAAACCCTACCAGCGCGGCGGATGCAATCGCTGCGGACTGTGCTGCAAAATCGTCTTCCGCTGCCCCTTCTTTCACGAAGATCAGAATACGACCGCCTGCATGATCTATACCTCCCCGCGACACGCGCCCCCTCCCTGCGTCGTCTTTCCCATCGACCCGATCGACCTCGCAGAGGTTCAGCGCGAAGTCTCTCCGGCACCCTGCCCCTTCTACTTTGAAGGTCAACCCGAACACCCGACCACCTGGGGCGCCGTCAAGGCCGATATCCGTGCCCAGCTCGGCAAACGCGTCGATAAACTCAAGGAGGCTTTCGGCTCCTGAGCCGGTTCATCAGCTATCCAACAGCCTCCGCGATCATCAGCACGGTCTTCTGACCCGTCGGATATCGACATCCGCCCAAACAAATTAACCGCTCCTAAGAATCACCTGAATCCATACAAATTTTCATATCTTTATTTAGAAAATTGAATCCCGGATTCGTGAGAGTCGCACTCCGGATCCAAAAAGAGAGAGAATCAGGTGGTTTAATCAACATGAACCGATAGCGGCACACCAGTTGCCTTATTCATACTGCATATCGTTTCAAGAAAGCAGTAGGAAATTCAAATAATTTGAACCCAACGAATTCATGAATTTTCGAAGATAAAAAAGACAGAAAAAAAAGACATATCCCTGCTGCCGAACGATATAACCTTCTCCAAGCAAGATTGCCCATTCTCCTTTCATGAGACTGTTATTCAGGTGACATAGGCTCAAAAGGCCTCGTCTACCCTTCTAATGACAGGAGAACTATGAGCAGGAAATTATTATCGATATGCGCGATGCTGTTGATAGGAATCACGGCATATGCGCAGACGAACACGGGCCGGCTTGTCGGCACCGTGAGCGGACCGGACGGTGTGGTTCCGGGCGCGACGGTCGTCATCAAGGACGATCTGACGGGGAGGGAAAGATCATTCACATCGGGCGGCGACGGAACGTTCACCGTGCCGCAGCTCGAAGTCGGCGTCTACACGATCACTGTGACGGCCTCCGGCTTCAAGACCTTCACGGCGACGCAGGTCAAGATCGACATCGGGCGCGAGTATTCGTTCAATGCTACGCTCGAGGTCGGAACCGTGCAGGAGTCGGTGACGGTCACGGCCGGCGCGGACATCCTGAACGCGGTGACGGGCGAGCTGAGCAACACGGTCAGCAACCGCCAGATCATCGAGCTGCCGCTCAACGGACGCAATCCCCTGGCCCTGCTTTCGCTGCAGCCGGGTGTTGCATCCAACGGCGCGGCCAACACATCCGTCAACGGACTGCGGACTTCATTCACGAACATCACGCGTGACGGACTGAACGTGCAGGACGGCTTCATCCGTTCGAACGCGACCGACTTCGCTCCGAACCGTCCGTCGGTGGACGACACGGGCGAGTTCACGGTCGTCACCTCGAACGCCGGCGCCGACCAGAACGGCGGAGCCCAGGTTCGACTGGTCACCCCGCGCGGTCAGAACCAGTTCCACGGCGCGGCATTTCTGTTCAACCGGAACTCGGCTCTCGCGGCCAACGACTTCTTCCGCAACAGCAGCAACATTCCCGTGCCGTTCCTGAACCGGAACAACTTCGGCGGACGCCTGAGCGGCCCGCTGCCGTTCCCGCGCTTCGGCGAGGGCGGATCGCCGATCCTCAAGGACAAGGCCTACTTCTTCTTCTCGTATGAAGGTCTGCGGACTCGCCAGCAGTCGCTGCGCTCGCGCACGATCCTGCTGCCGGATGCCCGCAACGGCATCTTCACCTATCGCGACAACGCGGGCGCCGTCCGCCAGGTCAATCTCTTCTCGCTGCTTCCTGCCGGAAGCGACATCACGGGGATCGATCCGACGATCCAGAACCGTATCCTCTCGGCGCTGCCGACGGCGGGCAACCGGACGGACCTCGGCGACCAGCTCAACACTACGGGTCTGAGCTTCAACCAGCCGCAGAACCAGGATCGCAACAGCTACACCACGCGACTCGACTTCGACATCAGCGAGAAG
>CALBSU010000125.1 GCA_937967285.1 uncultured Acidobacteriota bacterium | reverse complement strand
AAAAGCGGAGCGCACGCGCTCCGCACTCCTAAATGCTAATCCAGATTTTTTATCGCAGCCTCGAGATCCGCCGGCTTGAAACCGAAGGGACCTGCGGCACTCTTGTATGCCACTTTGCCCTGCTTATCGATCAGGTAGAGCCTGTCCGGCCAGCCGGTGTATGCCTGCTCGGTCGCGTTGTCGATTCCGTCGACGAGCGCCGGAAACTCGATGCCGAGGTTGACCGCGCAGGTCGAGGCCAGCTCGGCGCGATCCTCATATGCCTTGGGGTCCTCGTAAACCACCTTATCTTTCTCGTTGACCGGCAACTGCCAGCCGTCGCTCGCGTGTGCTTCCTGAATGTAGACCAGGTAGAAGGCCAGTTTATCCTTGTACTCACGATAGAGCTTGTTGAGGGCGGGAACCTCCCGCCGGAAGGGCGGTCAGGTGTAGCTGCCGAAGACCAGGACTACTGGCTTGTCCCCGCGGAACGATGAGAGCCGGACGCGCGATTTCCTGTCATATGACTCGAGATCGAAATCCGGAGCCGCATCGCCGATGTTGAGTTTGCCGGCGCGCGCTCTGAGCCAGAGCGGCTCGAACGGGACGACCATGAAGGTCATCATCGGCATTCGCGACATGAAGCTCGAAAATGCGCCGGGCTGCTGGTTCATCGCGATGTAGATGACGGCCAGACCCGCCAGGTAGAGGCACAGGACAGCGATGATGACTCTTGTAATTTTCCGCATTTGTCTCCGGATCAGGCCGGCATCATGCCTTGAGGCGCGAGCGGCGGTTGGCATCGGTCAGCAGTAAGAGTTTGAGCGATCGGCTCTCGATCTGGTTTTTCAGGAACGCCCTTCTGCGATCGTCCGCGCAATCGGCGAGTTCGCGTTTGAGGTGCTCGATCTCACGCCCCAGTTCAACCTCCGGCGGAACGCAGCCGGCGCTCTTGAGCACAGAGTAACCGAGACGCACGTCCGCCGGCGTCGAGAAATAGGCATCGAGATCGAGCGGTTTTCCGCTGCCGGGCAGATTGTCGAATTCGCCTTTTTCGATCGCTTCCAGTATCTTCTCTTCGATGATTCTGTCGAAAGCCACGCTGATCAACCTCCGTGATAGCAGGATCATTATACTCCCGATCCGGCCGATCGGATATGATCCCTCGCGGAGCAGAAATAGTGAAGACGAAAAAGGAGAGCCCGGCAGAAGCCATCCGCCCGCGCTATGAAGAGCTCGGCGTGGAAGGTTATTACTCATCGCAAGGCGCGACGTATCGCAACCCTCACGAGCCGGCCATCCGGGAGATCATCAGAATGGCCGTCGAGAGGTGGGACCCGGATCTCTCTGACGTACTGGACCTGGCCTGCGGGAGCGGCGAGGCGACCCTGGCGATCAGGGATGCCGTCGCTGATAATCTCCCGGTACGGATTTCCGGCGTCGATCCCTACACCGCCGGAGCCTACCGTGAGAGAACGGGACTTGAAGCGGAACTGATCAGTTTCGAGGAGATCGCCGAGGGGGCGCTGGCCGGCAGAAGATACAGCCTGATCGTCTGCAGCTTCGCCATGCACCTGATCGACCGGTCCTGGCTGCCCGCACTGCTTGCTCAACTGGCGCTGATCTCGGAAAATCTGTGGATCCTGACGCCTCACAAACGGCCGGAACTACGGCCGGAGTGGGGCTGGGTGCTGACCGGCGAGATCATTCATGATCGAATCAGGATAAGGAACTACAAAGGAAGTAAAAAGTAGAAAGTAGAAAGAAAACAAAAGTACTTTGTTTCACACCGGGCTGAATACTGCCGTCGGCTGAGCACTTAATTTCTGCGCACTTTCTACTTTCTACTTTCTACTCATTATGAATATTAGAGATAAATTCAAAGAAATCTACGGCCGCGAAGGCGAAGTCTTCTCGGCTCCGGGGCGGGTCAATCTGATCGGCGAGCACACGGATTACAACGACGGTTATGTGCTGCCGATGGCGATCGACCGGCGAACGCGCGTTGCCGGCGCGGTGCGGGACGACAATCTAGTCCGGTGCCGGTCGACGGCCTTCGACGGAGAAGTGGTCTTCGAGCTGAACGACGACCTGAAGCCTGAAAAGGACTGGGGCAACCATCTGCGTGGCATTGCCGCCTGCCTCTTGAGGGACCGTTTCGAGCTCCGCGGCGCGGATATATTAATAGATAGCGACATTCCCCTGGGCGCGGGGCTGAGTTCGTCGGCGGCGCTCGAGGTTGCCGGCGGTTACGCGCTGCTGAAGCTGGCGGGGCAGCCGGTGGATCTGGTCGATCTGGCGCTGGCGGCTCAACGGGCCGAGCAGGAGTTCACCGGAACGCAGTGCGGGGTTATGGATCAGTACATCGCCTGCCTCGGAGTGCGCGGTCACGCGCTGCTGATCGACTGCCGAACGCTCGAATATCGCGCCATGCCGATCGGGAACGCTCAGGAAGAGGCCCGGGTTGTGATCTGTAACTCGATGATCCGGCACGACTTGACCGACGGAGCGTACAACCGGCGGCGGGCCGAATGCGAGGAAGGCGTCAGACGTCTCTCCGGCCACATCCCGGATATCAAGGCCCTGCGCGACGTGGATATCGAAGATTTCGACCATTACGCCGGATCATTGCCTGAAGTCGTCCGTCGCCGCTGCAATCACGTGATAACCGAAAATGCCCGCACGCTGGAAGCTGCACGGGCGCTCGAGGCGGGCGACCTGCGGCTCTTCGGCCAGTTGATGTACGCTTCGCACGAGAGCCTGAAACACGACTACGAAGTGAGCTGCCCGGAACTCGATTTTCTGGTCGATACGGCGGCTCGAATCGACGGCGTGATCGGCGCACGGATGACCGGCGGAGGTTTCGGCGGCTGCACGGTCAACCTGGTCGAGACCGGCAGAGTCGAGGATTTCGTGGCCGAGATCACCGAAAAATATCGGAAACACACCGGGCTGAATGCGGAATGCCACGTAACCGGAGCTTCCTCCGGCGTCAGGACCGATTTCGCCCTCCACGGATGAGAGGTAACTGCTCAGCCCTTGGGAAAAATAGATCAGACGCCAAGGCGCCAAGAGGGCCAAGGGTTATTCAGGCATCAAAGATCCGGATCTAAAAATGTTCGATCGGCGAGTTGGAGGAAGCATGAACCATCCCACCTCTAATCCCATCTTGGCAATCTTGGCGTCTTGGCGTCTGATTTATTTTCCGCAACAGGGCTGAATTTTTAAGTAAAAAGGCCGGTGGAATCGCACCCATTCAAAAACAACTGGAAACTGGCAACTATTACCCGGACTGAGCAGTTATGCCGGTTTAGGGTTATAATCTCCCGGCGGAGACAGTTATGACCAGGTTTCGATACATCAGGTGCATATTAATAATGATAGCGCTGGCGGCGTGCGGCCGGACGTTCGTGCTGGCGGACGGGATCACGTATCGCCAGATCCGCCAGTCGGCTCAGGATCCGGCGGATCAGAAACCGAAGGCTCAGGAGAGCCCGACCCCGCCTGAATTCGTCCGGCTGCCGGACGGTCGGATAGTCAAATACGGGCCGGGGATAATCTGCGACGAAAACTGCGTCGAGCCGATGACACCTGTGGCTTTTCGCGAAACCGGCCCGCGGCTGTGGTGGATCGCTCCGCCGCTGGTCGCCGGCGGAGTGCTCTGCGCCATACTCTGCCGGGGCGGCGATGAGGCTCCGCTGACTACGCCGACCGTGATCGTTCCGACACCCAGTCCCACACCCGGCGTCTCACCCACCCCGCCTCCGACTGAAATCCCCGAACCAGGCACGATCATCCTTGTCGGGATCGGCCTCGGCGCCCTGGCCGTCCATAAACGTCGCAGATCTTCCTGACCCACCCCGCTGAATTAATCCGTTTCTTGCGATAAAATACTTTTACCCTTACGAAATCTTGTACCTTTTGTCACACCGATGAAAGCGTGCAACCGGTCGACCGGAAAAACGTTCTAATGGATGTCCGGCGAACCGTCGGGAGGAGGGTAAAAGGGATGAAGAAGATTTTCAGGTCAATTTCGGGATCGCTGCTGGCTGTCGCGCTGGCGATGTCGGTAACGGCTGGCGTATTCGACTGGGAGAAGGCCGTCTCGCTCTACAAGCAGGGGCAGTACCGCGATGCGATCGAGGAGTTCAACAAGGTTCTGGCGGAATATCCGGACCACTCAGACAGCTGGAAGTTCATCGGGCTTTCCTGGTATCAGCTCAAGGAGTACGCATCGACCGTCGCGCCGCTCGAGAAGGCGCTCGAACTAAAGCGCAAGGAGGGCCGGAACGATCCGGACATCATCCGGGCGCTCGGCCAGTCCCATCTGGCAATGAAGGAGTACGAGAAGTCGCTGCCCTATCTTGAAACGATGGCGCGCCTGCAGATGAACTCCGCGGCCAACCAGTACATGCTCGGAGTGGCCTACGCCAATCTGAACCGGCCCGAGGATGCAACCGCCGCTTTCACGAAAGCCGTCAAGCTCGATCCGACCGACGGCGACTCGTGGTTCTACCTCGGCGTCCAGCAGTTCCGGAACGGCAAACTGGAACAGGCGATCGAGACGCTCCGGAGCGGTCTCAAATCGCAGCCGAAGAACGCTGATATGCTCGGCCTGCTGACCGAAGCCCTGCTTCGCCAGGGAGCCGCGATCCAGGACCCCAAAAAGTCCGCCGCCGTCTTCGATGAAGCGATCAAAACCGGGCTCGCGCTGAAAGCCGTCCGGGACAATTCCGAATCGAATGAACTGCTCGGACGCGCCTATCTGGCCGTCGAAAAGTTCCCGAGCGCCGAACAGGCACTTACGCGCGCCCTCGAAACATCGAAGGAGCCGTCGGCCGCGCTCTGCTTCAACCTCGGCTTCGCGCTCGCCCAGAATAAATCGTGGGCCCGCGCCGCCGAGATGCTCGCCAGGGCCGACAAGCTCAATCAGGGCGACCTGAATACGCTTTACTATCTCGGCTACGTCTACGAGAACCTTCGCCGATACCCCGAGGCTCTCGATGCCTACACCAGAGCCTTCGACGCCAGCGGACGAAGCAATGCCGATCTCAAGGCGAGCATCGACAGGGTGACGCCGATGGCAAAACCGTAATTCAGTAGAAAGTAGAAGTAGAAAGTAAAAAGTAAGAGAGGAAATAAGTAGAAATAACGTTGCACTATCGAAAGAGCCCTTTCTACTTTATACTTTCTACTTTCTACTTACTTCGGAGGAAAACTGTGCTCAAAAATCGATCGCGCCGACTGATGATCGGGATTGTCATCTGCCTACTGCTGAGCGTCTTTGCGATGGGTCTGCAGGCGATTAGCGAGGAGACCGCTTCGAGCGAGAAGATATTTCGAGACTACGTTCGCGGGATGGAAGTCGTCCGCGAGAAGTATGTCGAGGATCTCGAATACGAGCGGCTGACCTCGACCTCGATCCAGGGCATGCTGAGAACGCTCGATCCGCACTCGAACTTCTACACGCGGAAGGCCTTCGAGGAGATGCGGATGGAGCAGCGGAGCCATTACTACGGGATCGGCTCGACCATTCAGCAGCGGTTCAACGGCGTCTACATCATCGAGCCGTTCGAGGACACGCCGGCGGCGCGAGCCGGGCTGAGATACGGCGACCAGATCATCAGGATCAACGGCGAGAGCACAGAAGGATGGAATTCGGACCGGATCCGGGACAACCTGCGCGGCGAACTCGGGACAGAGGTTGAGGTGACGGTCAACAGGGCGGGAGCGCAGGAGCCCGTGACGGTCAGGATCGAGCGGGCGGCAGTCGATCTTCCGTCGATCTCGGCGATCTATATGGCCGGCAACGGCGTAGGTTACGTGGCGCTCTCGAGGGGCTTCCATTCGACGACGGCCGAGGAGCTGGGTTCGGCGATCTCCGAGCTCAAGTCGGCCGGCATGACCTCGCTGGTCCTCGACCTGAGAGGCAATCCGGGCGGTTTTCTCGACCAGGCGATCCGCGTGGCGGACAAATTCCTGCAGCGCGGACAGACGATCCTCTCGGTCCGCGGGCGCGAGGGAAGCGGCAACTTCAAGGACTGGGAAGCGGAATCCGGCGTGCCGGAGACATTTCCGATCGTGGTCATGATCGACGGAGGGTCGGCATCTGCGTCCGAGATCGTGGCCGGAGCGATTCAGGATCATGATCGGGGACTGATCGTCGGCCTGCCGAGCTTCGGCAAGGGGCTCGTTCAGACGATCTTTCCGCTCAACGGCGGCGCCGGACTGACGCTGACCACGGCGCGCTACTACACGCCGAGCGGACGCCTCATCCAGCGCGATTATTCCAACGGGTCGACTTACGAATACCTCTACCGGCGCTCTTCGGCCGAAGGCGCTAAACCGGCAGCCAAACCCGCCAAGGAGGAACGCAAGACCGATACCGGACGCGTGGTCTTCGGCGGCGGCGGCATCGAACCCGACATCTCCATCGATCCTTTGCGGATCAACAATACTCAAGCCACCATCTGGACGACCGGTCTCTTCATGTTCGTCCGCGACCTGATGGCCGGGAAGATCTCCACAGCTCCCAACTTCAAGCGCGACGGCATCGACTTCGATCACACTCCGCCGGATGGCGAGATGGTCGTCACCGACCAGATCATGAAATCCTACCGCGAATTCATGAAGAACTTCATCGAAAAGAACGATGACCTCGGCCTGACGATGGCTCAGGTCAACGAACACTTCGAGTGGGCCCGCAGAAAGATCCGCGAAGAGGCGCTGATCTCCGCTTACGGCGTGGACGTTCAACGAAGAATCATGCGCGGCAATGACCCGCAGCTCCAGAAGGCGATCGAATCCCTCCCGCAATCGGCAAAACTGGCAGAAAGCGCGAGGCAGAATGCAGTAGGCAGTAGGCGGTAGGCGGTGGGGAGTAGGCGGTGGGGAGTAGGCGGTTGGGAGTAGGCGGTATGCTGTAGGCAGTATGCGGTTGGGAGTAGGCGGTAGGTAGTAGGCGGTAGCAGGCTGAGAGGTATGCCGCAGGAATGTCTTCAGGATCAGGCAAAAATCTTATGCAAATTCATCATAATAAATCACTGCCTACTGCCTACCGCATACCGCCTACTGTCTACCGCCTACTCCCCACTGCCTACTGCCTACCGCCTACTCCCAACCGCATACCGCATACTGCCTACTCCCTACTGCATACTCCCTAATGAATCGTAAACTCGTCATCATCGCGCTGATACCCGTTCTGCTGCTGGGAGGATGGTATCTGGCGAGCCGGCCGAAGGC
>CALBSU010000124.1 GCA_937967285.1 uncultured Acidobacteriota bacterium | reverse complement strand
GATGGCCCCTGTAGGATTCGAACCTACAACCAACGGATTATGAGTCCGCTGCTCTAACCGTTGAGCTAAGGGGCCCCGTGACCGGCTGGAAAGGCTCATCTTAGTTGAGCGTATCTGACCCGTCAAGGCGCCTTCCCGGTTCGGTGATCTCGAATTTGATATGTATTATATGTATTAATTGATAAGCGGCGTAGAGATGTGAAAGGCCGCACGGAGTGATTCCATGCGGCCCCTGAGTCGGCGAATTGTTATGCGATCTTGTCAGTTCCGATCGCGACGATTGTTCTTTGCGCGGTAGATGTGGCGGCTGGCCTGGTTCTGTTCGCGCATGATTCTGGCGCGTTCACGATTTGTCACATCGCCGTCTGAGCGCGCGCGGACCTTCATCTTTCTGATCTGATTCTGCTCCCTCCCGAGACGTCGGACCTCGCCGCGCGTCAGTTCTCCGGACTGCACTCCCTGCCTGATTCGCTTCTGTTGATTTATCTGCCGGTTTCTGGCTCCCGGCGTCTGCGCAACCGATACGCCCGCCAGAACGACAGTCAGGCAAAACACCGTCATAAACGCGTAAAACTTCCTCATTGCGTACCACCTCCATGATTGACCGGGACACAGCCCGGTCGGGTTAAGTTCCAACCCCCAGGGATCTCATTCTCATCACGCACAGTAAGAGCGGTACGGTCGGGCTTTGGTCTGAAATTTTTCAATCGGGTTTGCGCGGCAGTGTATCGAGCATGGAAGGCAGGCCGGTATGCTGATAGCAACGGCTTCCCTGACGGGTCTTCCTGCGGCACGGAGTCCCTTTTCTTGTTCTGGCGCCGCAGACCGATTCGACTTCTGTAACGGAGTGGGCGGCCGGGGGCTCGGCGACTGGCGCGGGGACCGCCGGTTCCGGCGATATGTTTTCGCGGGATCCGTTGGGCGGCTCTGTCGGGAGCAGCAGATACACGGCCAGCAGCAGTGCGCCGAGCAGGATCATGCGCCTGCGTCGAGCGCCGTATCCGAGCATCAGGTCGCAGTGATCGCATAGGTGCCCCCGGATTCGAGCGAGCTCGCACCCGCACTCCGAACAGAATTTCCCCCGGTATGAATTCAGACGAAACGGCATAGCTTCCTGGCGGGGTGGCTGAAGCGCGAGCATAACAAAGACGGAAGTTACTGAAAAGAGATTATCCCGGAAGCTGGACTGAATCGGGCTTGAAGAATATGATCTGCCGGAATTTACCGGGCCTTTCCGGTTAACACCTACGATATACAGACAGGAGAGAACGATGAAACGATTTGTTTCGGCGGCGATGCTCGGGCTTCTGGCCCTCACGATACCTGCTGGCTCGTCGGCGCAGGCGCGACTGGTTGCCGTCAGGGCGGCGAAAGCCCTGGATGTCCGGACCGGCGCGATGATCGACAACGCGGTCGTCCTGATCGAGGGCGGGTTGATCAGGGCGGTCGGATCGAAGCTGCAGATACCGGCGGACGCCGAGGTGATCGATCTGGGAGGAATGACGATCGTTCCGGGCCTCATCGACTGCCACACGCATCTGACCTTCGATCCGGGCGGCTTCGGGTATGCGGGGCTCGGGATCTCCGTTCCGCGCGAGGCGCTCAAGGGAGCCAGAAACGCCCGGCTCACGATCGAAGCGGGGTTCACAACCGTTCGCAACGTCGGCGCCCGCGGATATTCCGACATCGCACTGCGCGACTCGATCGAAGCCGGAGAGGTGCCCGGTCCGCGGATCGTCGCATCCGGTCCGTCGATCGGCATCACCGGCGGACACTGCGACGACAACCTCCTGCCCTTCGAGTTCCATCATAAGTCCGACGGCGTCGCGGACGGAGTCGACGGCGTCATGCAGAAGACCCGCGAGGTCATCAAGTACGGCGCCGACGTGATCAAGATCTGCTCGACCGGCGGCGTGCTCTCGCTCGGAGACGATCCGAAGGCCTCGCAGTACACGCTCGAGGAGATCAGGACCATCGTCTCCGAAGCCCACCGGCTCGGTCGCAAGGTCGCCGCGCACGCCCACGGAGGCGACGGCATCAGGACGGCCGTCCTCGGCGGAGTCGACTCGATTGAACACGGCACCTACATCGATGACGAAGGCGTCAAGCTGCTCAAGGAACGCGGCGTCTACCTCGTCCCGACGATCTACCTGACCGACTGGTTCATGGAGAACTACCAGAAACTCGGCCTTCCCGCGTCGATCGTCGCCAAAGCCAAAGAGGTCATGCCGGCCATGCAGCGAAATCTGAGCAGGGCCTTCTCCCTCGGCGTTCCGGTGGCATTCGGGACCGACGCGGCCGTCTACCCTCACGGACTCAACGCGCGCGAGTTCGCCGTCTACGTCCGGTTCGGGATGACCCCCCTCCAGGCCATCCAGACCTCGACGGTTCATGCCGCCAGGCTGCTCGGGATGGAGGACCGGATCGGAGCGATCGAGCCGGGCAAGTTCGCCGACCTGATCGCCGTCGACGGCGATCCGACCAGGGATGTTACTCAGCTTGAAAGAGTGAAATGGGTGATGAAGGATGGGAAAGTAATAAACAGTAAAAAGTAGAAAGTAGAAAGTAGAAAGTAAAAAAAGCAGAAAGCAGAAAGAAGTTTCCAGTTAGAAGGTTCAGAAGTA
>CALBSU010000123.1 GCA_937967285.1 uncultured Acidobacteriota bacterium | reverse complement strand
CGTCCTCACCAACCCGTTTAAATCAATATTTTCCGGCGGGGACGCCGGCGCTCCCAGCAGGCAGAGCTCCCGGCATCAATATTGAGGTCTCACCGGCGGGCGTTGCTGGTAAACCGGTGCGTTGTTCTGAGCCGGACTCTGCAGCGCCGGATTGCGGCTCGAGAGCGGAGGCAGCCAGACCTCGATCCATCCCTGGGGAACCTTCCCGGCCAGACGTTTGAACGGCCTCAGTTCGAGGGATAGTTCGATCCCGCGCCTTCGCAACGTATCCTCTACGATCCGCTTGACCTTTCGGGCGGTGCCCAGATCATCATCATAATAGTAGCGGATATCGCCCGTCGTCGGCTGAGTGACCAGATCCGGATTGCCGGGGACCCTGAAGCTGCCGTCGGACTGGCTCTGGAGCGTCTTTCTGACCGTGTTGATCAGCGGAAGGTCCCTCGCGTCCTGATACTGAAGGTAGACCTGCGCGATATTCGGAGCTGTCTCGACGGGAGCCGCCTTGAGCGACTCGACGCAGGCCAGCGCCGAATTTCGGATTTGATCGCTGCCGGCGGCGGGCGCCAGGCTAAGCGCCTTCTGGCAATCGGTCAGCGCGTTGTCCTTCTGTCCCATGTTCTTGTATGCCAGCCCGCGGTTGAGCAGGGCATACGGATCGAGGTTGTTGATCTGAAGAGCCTTGTCGTAGTTGGTCAGCGCCAGCGTGTACTGAGCCGTCGCGAGATAGGCGTTGCCGGTTCCGAAATAGGCATCGAAGAGGTTCGGATTGATTGCCAGCGCCTGGGCGTAACTGGCGATCGCGCGTTCGTTGTCTCCCTGCTGGAGCGAGACGTTGCCGATGCCCACCATCGGCCTCGGATCCTCAGCGCTGATCGCTATGGCAGCGCGGTAATCCTCGAGCGCCTTCACATTGAGCTTCTTGTATTCGTAGATTCGACCTCGATTGTAGTAGGCCTCGGCCGATTTCGACTTCTCGAGGACCCTGGAGAAGTCATTCAGCGCGGCGTCCCATGATTTTTGCCCGAGGAGGGCGGTGCCCCGGCCGATCAGAGCGTCGGCATTGTCGGGATTGATGGCCAGCGCCTGATTGAAGTCGGTTATGGCTTCGTCGTACTTCTCCTGCGCGAGGCTGACGCGGCCGCGCCCGACAAATGCGACTTCATTCATCGGATTCAGTTTGAGGGCCTCGGTGAAGAGCCTCGAGGCTTCGTCGTAGTTGCCGTTCTTGAGCATCTCGGTGCCGTCGAGCGTCATCCTGCCGGCGACCTCGGACTGGCGGTCGCGCTGGCTGAGGTAGTAGAAAGCGGCGATGGCGATAATCGCCACCACTGCCGCGCTGACGATCAGAAAACGGCGCTGCGTGGACTGTTTTCTGGCCGCGTGCCTGAGCGCCTGTGACTGCTCTTCGACCTCCTTGCGGGAGTATTCGATCTTTTCCTGCTGAGCCTTCTGTTCGAGCTTGATCCGGATCTGCTCCTGTTCCTCGTGGATGCTCCGGTCGATGTACCGGATCTCCATCTCATTGAGATCGGCCTCGCGGGTGCGTCTCATCGCTTTCGCTTCATCGAGCAGGGCGCCCGAGAGCAGCGCGCTCTTGTCCTCGCGAAGGCGCTCCCATTCCG
>CALBSU010000122.1 GCA_937967285.1 uncultured Acidobacteriota bacterium | reverse complement strand
TGGATATTAATATCCGGGTCCCATCCAATGGGCGTTAACCCGGGTACTGACCTCCCAATAAACCTTTGCTCCCTTTGCGGTTAACTCTCCTTTGCGCCCTCTGCGATTCAAAAGTTCAAGAACCCATGTTATAGAGCAGTAAACATCTGATCGAAAAAGACTTCCGGCAAAAGATCGAGCGATTCGACGGTGTAATCGCCGGTCAGGTCGGGATGGGTCGATCTGACTGCGAGAGCGATCATTCCGGCTCGGCGGGCGGCTTCGATCCCGGCCGGGGCATCCTCGACGACGATGCAGTCGGATGGCGCGACCTCCAGCTTCCGCGCCGCGGCGAGGAAGACATCGGGAAAGGGTTTTCCGCGCTCGACCTGATCGGCGGACATGACGGCGTTGAAGAACCGGGCGATATCGAGGGCATCGAAGACCGCGTCGATGTTGCCGCGCGGGGCGGAGGTCCCGAGCGCCTGCATCCAGCCGTCTTGCTGGAGGCGGGCGAGCCAGCGGGCGGCCCCCGGAAGCAGTTCCAGGCCGCGCGTGCGGACGAGCGCGCGATACGCTTCCTCCTTGGCCAGCGAGACGCGGGCAATATAGTCGTCCGTCAGGTGCTCTCCCAGCCGCCCGCGCAGGATCTCATCGTTGCGCTTGCCGAAATCGGCCACATACTCTTCGTAACTGATGGTGAAGTTCTCGGCGGCCATGACCTCCTGCCAGGCTTCCCAGTGGTAATCGGCCGAGTCGATCAGCGTCCCGTCGAGATCCCAGATGACGGCTCTCGTCTTTTTCTCTATCATTAATATATATTCCTTCCATGTGAACGTGCGTTGAATCGGTCAAAGCGGGAATTATAACAACAATTGGAGATTTCGATGAATCGACGGGATTTCAGTCTCAATCTGCTGGCGGCGGCGATACCTGTGGCATTTCAGGCGCCGGCGGGGATGCGCATCAACGGAGAGCGCGTCAACCGCCATCTGGCGGAACTCTCTCAATTCGGCCGCAACGAACAGGGCGGCGTCAGTCGCGTGGCCTATTCCGAAGCCGATCTGGCGGGGCGCGAATACACGATGAAGCTGATGCGCGGAGCGGGTCTCGAGGTTCGCATCGACGCTGCCGGGAATCTGGTCGGGCGGCGAGCGGGCCGCGATTCGTCGCTTCCGCCGCTGGTTATCGGCTCGCATATCGATTCGGTCCCGGAAGGCGGAAACTATGACGGCGAGGTCGGGTCGATGGGCGCGATCGAGGTGGCGCAGACGCTGGCGGAAAACCGCGTCACGCTGCGCCATCCGCTCGAGGTGATCATCTTTCAGAACGAGGAGGGCGGGACCATCGGCAGTCACGCCATCGCCTACGGGTTGACCGAAAAGACGCTCGGGCTTGTCACCAACAGCAGGAAGACGATCCGCGACGGGATCAGGTACATCGGCGGAGATCCGTCGAGACTGTCGGAGGCGGTCCGCAAGCCGGGCAGCATCGCGGCATACCTTGAACTGCACATCGAGCAGGGCGGGATCCTGCATGCCGAAAAGACGGACATCGGCGTGGTCGAGGGGATCGTCGGCATCAACTGGTGGGACGTGACGATCGAGGGCTTCGCCAACCATGCCGGGACGACTCCGATGAATCAGCGCCGGGACGCCATGCTGGCAGCGGCCAGGTACGTCGACGCCGTCAATCGCGTCGCGACCTCGATCGAGGGCCGTCAGGTTGCCACCGTCGGACGGATGCAGCCGTTCCCCGGCGCTTACAACGTCATCCCCGGCAAGGTTGTCACCAGCCTCGAGATCCGCGATCTCGATCCGGCGAAGATGAATCTCGTTTATCAGAAGATTTTGCCGGAGGTCTCGAAGATCGAGCAGGCCACCGGGACGAAGTTCACATTCACCCAGACCATGCAGACTCCGCCCGCGCCGACCGATCCGAAGATCCGGCGCGTGATCGACGATGCTGCGAAAGGTCTCGGGTACTCGACACGATCGATGCCGAGCGGCGCCGGCCACGATGCCCAGGAGATGGCGCATCTCGGGCCGGTCGGCATGATCTTCGTCCCGAGCGTCGACGGCATCAGCCATTCGCCCCGCGAATTTTCATCGCCCGAAGCGATCGCCAAAGGCGTCAACGTCCTCCTCCAGGCGGTGCTCAAACTTGATTAGCATGGAGTAGCGCCTTCAGGCGGGTTTTTCCAAATTAATCGACGAACGGCTAGTCAGGAAAGAACCCGCCTAAAGGCGGGACTCTTTGCTCCTTGCGCGATGACTGACGGCGAAATAGAGGAGCAGACCGATCGGACCGAGCATGAACGTCAGCAGGAGGCAGGGCACGATCCAGAGATGTGAGATCCCAAGATCCTGCGAATCGCGGAGCTCCCAGCTGCCGATGAAGAGATCGAAGGCGAGGTAATGAACCCATCCGGTCAGCACCGCCCATTCATTGCGGAAGAGCTTGCCGACCTCTGCCAGGCTCGAGAATCCTCCTTCGGCGCGACCGAAGAAGAGAACGATCAGAACCAGATAAACTGACGCCAGCAGCAGAGGGATGAGGCCTGATCCGACGAGCTTCGATGTCCACCTCCAGCGTGGAGCGAAGATCAACAGTATCCAGCCGATCAGGGCCAGTCCGTTGGCGAGCGAAAACAGAGTTTCGGGA
>CALBSU010000121.1 GCA_937967285.1 uncultured Acidobacteriota bacterium | reverse complement strand
ATCATCGCCAGCAAGCATTTCGGCCGGTTCCACGTCTTCGGCAATATCGGGCTCGGGATCCTGACTGCGCCCGTCGATCCCTTCACGCAGAACGATGTCCTGCTATACGGCCTGGCCGCGACATACACCGTCAACGACCGCCTGACAATGGTCGGCGAGGTCAACGGACGCTACAGCACGCGAAACAATACGCCGCTCGGGACGGAATCCGACGGCGCCGCCCGGCTCGGCGCGCGGATCAGAGCCGCCGGCCTGACCTGGGACATCGCCGGCATCCGCGGGCTCAACCGCGTCAGCACTCGCGGCGGAATCACCTTCGGCGTCACTTACGAAGCGAAACTGCTCGAACCAGTGAAGTAGTCGAGATCTGGCGGTTCTTTGGATTAATTTTGGATATTCCTCAAAGCATGACAGCGGATTCAACATGCCCGCGTATCCTTATGCTGACTATCGCCTGCTTGACTTATCTTCTTACATGAGTTTGAATTGAGGTCTCAAAAGAAGAGCCCCCGCGCACCGTGGTGCCAACCATTGATTTATTGACAGAACATTAAGTCCGGCATAAGACCTCGCCGCCCCGTCCAATCCAACGACCCCGTAAGGCTTCGAAGAAGTCCGCCGGCAGGGAACATCCAGTCATAGCAATGCCGCAGTCATCAGGAGCAGTCCCAATGAGATATCACGCCGATCGTGTGCACACCTTTATTTCGTCGATCAGAAGAGTTAACAGAGCAATTATTCTGGGAGGAACAGTCGCGGTTCTACTGGCCGGCTGGCTGATTTCATTCACCGAGCCGGGAGCGAAGGCTCTGGCGGCGCTGATGATGCAGGGAGGGATCGGGTCGCGGACGGCGATCAGCACGATCGTCGGCGGAGGATTCACGACCAGCGCGCCGGTAAGGCAGGCGCCGATGGTGAGACCGACGCATGCGGCTCTCGATCCGCTGGGCCGCGGTTTCTATGTGATCGACGAGGTGAACGGGACGAGCGTCCTGAGGTTCGTCAACACCTCCGCCTCACCGGTCACTCTGGCCGGCGTCGAGATTCTGCCGAACAGCATCAATCTGATCGCGGGTGGAGGCCTGTCTCCGGATTCGACGCAGCCGCGCGAAGCGGATCTGACGCTGGTGACCGGACTGGTCGTCGATCCGACGGGCAGCGTGGTCTACATGACGACGCCGCTGGTCGGAGCGATCCGGGCGGTCAACGTGGGCGGATCGAGCTTCACGGTTCTCAACCGGACGATTCAGGCGGGCGCGCTCGGGACGGTCTATCAGTTGACGATCCCGGACTTCCGCGGGATCACGATGAATGCGCAGCGCGAGTTCTTCTTCATCGGCAACATTCCGGGCGGAAGCGCGCGGGTGATCTACAAGGTGATCGATTCGGGCAACGGGATCGAGAGCATCTATGCCGGCGGAGGGACTCCGCAGATCGGCAACGGAGACGGCGGCGAGGCGGTGCTGGCGAAGCTGACCAATCCGATGAGCATCGTCTTCGACAGCAACGGCAACCTGCTGATCGCCGAGGGCGGAGACACGCGGAACAATCCCGGAGCGGTGCGCAAGGTGACGCCGAACGGCCTGATCAGTTCGCTGATCGGCGGGCTGGAGTTTCCGACCGGGATGGCGCTGGGTCCGGCCAACAGCGTTTATATCGCGCTGGGCAATGCGCAGCAGGTGATTCAGGTCTCATCGACAGGATCGAAGACGGTGGTAGCCGGAACGTCGCTGTTTGCGGCCTGCGATCAGTTCACGACACCCGACTGCGGCGACGACGGTCCGGCGCTTTCGGCGAGCCTCAACCTGCCGGGGAGCACGCAACTGGTCAACATCACGATGGCGTCGACGCAGAACGGATTCCTGCTGCCGGATTACGTCTTCAAGCGCGTCAGGTTCGTCAATCGGACGGGAGGGACGGTCTCGGTTGCCGGCGTGAGCATCCCTGCGGGCGCGATCAGCACCGTGGCGGGCAGCGGCAAGGACGCGCCGTATGACAACATCCCTGCGACTATCACCGAACTGACCGGGCCGATGGGTCTGGCGACCGACGCGGCCGGCAATCTCTTTATTTCGGATTCCAATGCCTCGCCCTACAACCTGATCAGGTTCGTCAATCGCGGCCAGACGCCGGTCACGCTCTTCGCGGGGACGGGCTGGCAGATGACGGCGCAGCCGGGCGAGATAATCACGCTCAACAACAGAGCCGGCGATCCGGCGGTCGACAACCGGATCACGACGGCCGTCTTTGCGACGCCGCAGGGTCTGGCGGTGACTCCGAGCGGCATCTACATCGTCGATTCGCAGTACGGCGCGCTGGTCCGCCCGCCGGGAACGCTCAACGGACGGCGGAGCGGCCACGTGCGGTTCCTCAACACATCGGGTTCGAGCGTGACGATCTTCCCGAACGGCGGGG
>CALBSU010000120.1 GCA_937967285.1 uncultured Acidobacteriota bacterium | reverse complement strand
AGAGGTAGTACCGCCGGACGGCCTCATCGCCGAGCGCTGTCAGCGCACTGCCCGGGAAGGCGAGCCTGTGGATGCGAGCCACGACAGGCAGATCTTCTCTGATGATTCCGAGGATTTCCGGCATATTCTTCGGTGCTCTTAAATATCTTTGGATTTAGACGCCAAGAAGCCAAGACGGCCAAGTTGAATTGAGGAAGAAATTGTTTCGGTATTCTTCATTTCCACAAACAGGCTATCTGATGGTAAGTTTGGTATCCCTGTCAGCAATCTTCCTCTCTACCTTGGCCGTCTTGGTTTCTTGGCGTCTGATTCATTTTTCTCAATTATCGGGCCGTTTCGTCGAGTAGTTTCTCCCACATGGGAAGTATCGAATTCCAGTCGAGCGCCTCGACCTTTCTGCGGCCGGCGCGCGATATTGCTTCGGCCAGATCGGGATTGAGCAGCAGCCGTTTGATCGCCGCAGCCAGAGCCGCTTCATCGCCCGTCGGCGCGAGCAGGGCGTCGTCGCCGTCGTTGAGCAGCCACCGCAGTCCGCCGGCGTCCGTGCTGACAACGCACAGTCCGCACGCCATCGCCTCGATCACGCTGACCGGCGCGTTGTCGACATCGGTCGTGTTGAGAAAGATGTCTCCGCGGTTCAGATGCCGCGATATCTCTGATTTCGGGACCTTGCCGGTGATCTCGATGCGGGATTCGACGCCGAGCCGGCGTGCGGTCTCGATCGTTGCCTCGAGGCTGCCGTCCTGTTTGTCGGGGCCGATCATGGTCAGCCTGGCTTCCGGGAAATCCTCGAGGAGAATCGCAAGCACGCGCGGCGCGAGCGTCGGATTGTAGATCCCGTGAAATGCCCGCAGCCAGATCAGATTCGGAGAGACCGCGGCGCGCGGGCGATAGTCGTACGAATCCAGATGGAGCGGGTTCGGGATCAGTCTCAGGTCGGATCGCCACTGAGCCATCTCTTCGAGCAGGTAGTTCGACGGGGTGACGACCGCCGATGCGCTCTTGAGCAGCCTCCGAACCCTGCGAGGATGGCGGCGCGAAAAGCTCGGGAGGTTGCCTCCGTGCAGCGTCAGCAGGAACGGTTTGCCGAGCAGGCCGAGCAGCTTGCCGGACAGCTCGGCCCAGATGAATGCGTTTCCGCTGTAGACCTCGATGTGCGCAAGTTCGTAATCGTCGCGGCGTTGCAGGATGGTCGCCAGCATGTCGAACGTTTTGGCGATCCGGCCCGGCTTGGTTGACGTTGTGATGACCGGCCATCCGGACCGGGAAAGTTCCTCGGCGAGGTCCTCGCTGACTCCGCGTACGCCCAGCGTCGAGGAGAGAAAATTCCCGATCAGGAGCAGCGGAGATTTCATCATCGCTGATTGACGGCCGGCTGATCCTCCGCCGGGGCGCTCGATGCGGCTGTCAGGCCGAATGCGAACGCCGGGGCCGCCAGGCGCATCGCCGAGACCAGCATGAAGAGAAACGACCACGTAATTAATGATGCGACCGATGCTTTGTCCCGCGCGGTCCGGGCTCGCGTCAGATGCTGTACGGTCATAAAGCCGAGCAGGATCAGCGCGCTCAGGCCGAAGAGCCCGTGTTCGGCGAGCAGGCGTGAAAATTCGGTATGGGCCGCAATCGATTCGTATATGTCCCGGCGATAGTAACGTCCCTGACCGGGACCGACGCCGAAGACGGGGTTCTCCCAGAACGCCATCAGATCGGCCTCCGCGATCCGGTCGCGGTTGGTCAGGCGCGTGTTCAGGAAACGCTTGCTCAGCGCTCCGTCGGTGAACTCGTCGAGTCGCGGCAGAAGCACGAAGTTGACGATCACGCCGAGCAGGAAGAGCCCGCAGACAAGCTGAAAGAGATGCTTGCGGTTGCGCATCAGATAGAACGTCGCGACGGCGATCGCGCCTGCCGCCATGTAGATGCCGCTTCGAGAGAATGTCAGCGCGCACTGCGTCGCCGCGAAGATCATGATCGTAAACGCCAGCATCCGCATGATCGGCCGAATCGTCCGGTCTGTGGTGGCCAGAAATGCGATCAGGATGCCAAGGCCGAGCGTCGCTGAAACCTGGTTGGGGCCGAATCCTCCGCTCGTGGCATAGTTCGAGTTGTTGGAGAAATTCAGCTTTTCGGCGCTCATTATCCCCGAGAGCGTGATGAACGAGATGCTCAGGATCGGTCCGAGTATCGCGTAGTAGAGCATCTGACGATCGCGGTCGCCGAGCCTGGCGTGGCTGAAGAACCAGACGCTGACCGTCAGGGCCAGAGGACCCGAGAGGTAAAACCTGAGATCGCCGAGCAGCGTCACGGAATCGACGCTCGCCATCGGCAGCACCACGGATGGCAGCAGGAAGAAGAAGAAGAGGAACGCCGTCACGGGCCCGCGGAGCCTGCGCGTCCTGATCAGAGCCAGCGCGAAGAGGAAGATGATCGCGTACTTGCCGAATTCCCAGAAGACTCCGGTTCGCATCATCCGCCAGAGCACCTCTGAGCCGACAATGTAGCCGCCGACAAGGGCTACGCGCTCGATCTTCGGCTGAAAGAACGCCCACCAGACGCCGAGCAGGAAGACCGCGCCCGCATGTGCGACCGCCAGAACCGGCACACGGTTGATGATCAGACCGAGCGGGATGTGCAGCGCGAGGAAGAGGACCGCCGCCAGATCCCTGTAAGTCATCAATCCGCCGACCAGTCTGTCGAGAATCAGCGGTTGCGCGGGCTTGTACGTCGTCGCCGTTTGAGAATAGTTCATCATGGCAGTTCAGCGTAGAATTCCGACAGGATGCCGGGCAGGGCATCCAGCGAGTACCTCGAAACGACGCGCGCGCGTGCGCGTGCGCCGACCTTGCTTCTGAGATCAGGGGACTCGATCAGTTCAATGCACGCCGAGATCATCTTCTCGATCTCATCCGCGCCGGAGAGAAATCCCGATTCGCCGTCCTCGATCAGTTCGACCGTGCCTCCGACGGATGTGGCGATGACGGGCAGGCCGCTCGACATGGCCTCGAGGACCACGTTCGGCGTCCCTTCAAAGTCAGAGGTTAGCATGAAAATATCAGCATCCCGATAAATTTTCCTCGCATCGGCGACGACATCGGTGAACCGGAGAACATCGTCAGGTAGTCCGAGATCGCGAGCGAGGCTCCGCAGATCGTCGAGCAGCGGGCCGCGCCCGAAGATTTCGACCTCGACCGGACGGGCGGTCCGCGCGCGAACGGCCGCGACAATCCGGAGGAATCTGTCGATTCGCTTCTGTTCGACGAGCCGTCCGGCAGTAACGATGCGGATGCGATCGCGCTCCGCTGACTCCGACGGACTGAAATGATCTGTGTCGATCACGTTCGGCAGCAGCAGGATCTTTCGGGGCCGCGCGCCGAGGCGCAGCGCGGTCTCGATCGCTGCGCGGGAGTTGGCCGCCAGCCGCCGCGGAAGCCGCAGGCAAAGCGGACCGAGCACCCGTCCGTTGGCGGCGATCTCGCTGATTACGTCGTTTCTGATCGCTCCGATTTCGCATCCGCCGGTCAGGCGCGCGGCCAGCGCGGCATAGGGATTGGTGTAGAAATGCTGGCTCTGAACGATCATGGGGCGATGTCTGCGAACCTCGCCGGCGATGCGCATCAGACGGGCGAATCTGGATTCCCGCTGCCCAACGTGGATGACGGGTACCCCGAGCGCGGTTATCCGTTCCTCCCAGAACTCGCCGCTGGTCAGGCACAGCACGCGGATATCGGCGCCGGCCCGGACTAATGCTCCGAGAATGTAGTAGAGCTGCCGTTCGGCGCCGCCCTGAGCGAGCGTGCCGGCGATGAAGCTGATCCTCAGGTTGCGAAGTTCAGTCATTGACCGGAAACCCTGCCCGGCGCAGGTGCCGGCCGATCTCGTCGCGCCACGCTTCGAGCGAGTAGCCGCGGGCAACATCGAGGGCCGCCCGCGACATCCCGCGATACCTCTCTTCGTTCGACAGGCAGTCGCGAATTGCCGCGGCGATTGACCGTGGCGAGACATCGTCGATGATCACTCCGGCTGAAGCGATCAGTCGAGGAAGCACCGAGACCCGCGTCGAGATGACAGGAAGTCCGCAGGCCAGGGCTTCGAGTACGGCCTTCGGGAATCCCTCGGAGGCAGTCGGAAAGCAGAAGAGGTCGGCCGCGCGGAGCAGTTCGATCACTCGATCGTGTGAGACGCTGCCGTGAAATCTGACTTCCGCTCCCATCCGTTCAGCGAGATTCCGGAATTCATCAAGCGCGCGACCTTCGCCGACGACATCGAGGCTGACGCCGGGGAATTCGCCGGTCAGCAGCGGCAGGCATTCGATGAGCTCTGCCGTGCCCTTCGACCGTTCCTGGCGCGAGACGATGATCAGCTTCGGGGCCGGACCGGGGAGCGATTCTCTCAGCCGCCCGCAGGCATCGATCTCGGCTTCAGTCAGGCTCGACGAGAAGATCCATCTGATCTCCGGCGAGTCGTGCGACGGCGGATCGTCCGACCCGCCGGTGGCGAGCATAACATTGCGGCCTCCGGCGAAGCGTTCCATGAACCATCGCCAGAAACGTTCGGCGCGCGTCCGCTGCAGGTCCCAGTTTCCGCAGTAACGGACGAAGAGCGGTTTGCGCAGAATGACCGCGAGGATCATCCCGAAGGTTCCGATATCGCCGGGGATCGGGGCGTGAATCGCGTCAGCCTGTCGCGCGGCCTTGAAGAGCAATGCGCCGTTTCTGATCAGCCAGAAAGGGAGAGCCGCCTTGCGCGAGAGATCCGAGCCGGCCGGTTTCGACAGCGGAGCCACGAAGAGCCCGTTGCCCGTGATCGGTCGCTCGCCAGCGCGATCGCCGGCGGCGTCCACCGGAACCAGAAGCACCGTCCGGTCGAAGAGCTGCGATAAGGCGCGCATCTGGAACGGGAATCCGCCGTCGGTCGCGTAACCGCTCGGCGAGCCTTTCGAGCGCCAGCAGATTTTATGTGAAAAGACCGCCAGTGTCCCCATTCTGCCTTATTCTGAATTCAATGAATTATCGGTCGCGGTGGATAGCCGCAAAGGCCGCAAAGGTAGCAAAGCGGGTAGCCGCAAAGGCCGCAAAGGTGGCAAAGGTGATATTTGGAATCAATATTCGGTAAAATTCTGATTGGCAACAATCCGGATATTAATATCAATGATAACCTTTGCCGACTTTGCAGTCTTTGCGACTACCCAACTTTGCCGCCTTTGCGGCTATCCCACTTATCTATCAGGTTTTCGTGAACGCGCCTCCGCGTGCGATGGCGAGAGCGCCCTCGATTCGGCCGATGACTTCGTCCAGATCGCTCATCCGCCGCCGCCGGACCGCAGAGCTGAGCACTCTGAAGATCTCGAATGCCTGAAACCGCCAGAACCTGAGCTTGTGCCGCCAGGTCAGCGGACTGACCATGTCGTTGAAGACGTAGTAATAGTTGACCACGGATTTGAAGCCGATCCTGCGTCTCGGCTGACGTCCGCGCGGCGAGTGCAGGTGAACGCACCTTGCGTCTCCGCACTGCCAGAGCTTCCAGCGTCTGCCGGCGCGCAGCGCCATGTGCGCATCCTCGAGCATGCCGTAGTCGCTGAAGAAGAGATCGAAGCGAAGCCCCTCGTCGAAGGCCTCGCGCCTCCATACGGCGCAGCCCGAGGTGATGAAATCGACCTCGCGCACGCCGCTGAACGGCTCCTGAAGATTGATGTTGATCGGATAGCCGCTGGTGAAGTTGTAACGGCCCGGCTCGTAGGTATCGAAGAACCTCAGTCGCCGGTACCACAGCCAGCGCGTCTGGACATTCGGATCGACGCGCTGGTTGGTGCGATAACCGAGGATTCCGCCGACGCGCCCCTCGGCATCACTGTCAAACCATTCGACGATGTTCGAGAGGAAGTCCGGTTCGAGGCGGATGTCGTCGTCGACCAGCGCGACGAATGTGCCGCGCGCCTGATCGATCCCGACATTGCGCTGGATGGCCGTTCCTCCTCCGTGGCGGATGTAGCGGACCGGGAAGGGGAGCGATCCGGCCAGGGCTTTGACCACTTCTTCAGTCTCGTCCTCGCCCGCGGGCGAGCCGTCGACCAGGACCAGTTCGACAGGGAGCAGCCGCTGTGCGCTCAGATTCTCGAACAGGCCTGCCACCTCCTGCGGCCGGCGGAATGTTGGAGTGAC
>CALBSU010000119.1 GCA_937967285.1 uncultured Acidobacteriota bacterium | reverse complement strand
CGCGGCCGGCCGGTCCGCGGCAGAGGCTACCTCGAGATGACCGGTTACGCCGGCGCCGCCATGGGCGTACTCTCCGAATAGGCATTGAGCATGGAGTACCGACTTCACTCGGGTTTTTAAGAGCCCGACTGAAGTCGGTACTCCATGCGTGTTCCATTCTCAATGATTTCGATTTAGGATATGTTTTGCACACGCGAACAATCAGACTGAAAATCACCCGAAGAAAATATCAATGAGTCAAGCGAACGCATCCCCAGGCACATCCGGCAGCGCATTCAAACGATGGTTCTTCGAGGGGCAGGTGAAAGAGGTGGCCGGCCCCCACGGACGCGAGGGTCAGTACCATACCCATCCCTGGTGGCGGGTCATGTGTCTGACCGGAGTCGACTATTTTTCGACGCTCGGCTACCAGCCGGGAATCGCATTCCTCGCCGCCGGAGCGCTCTCGCCGATCGCGACGATGGTGCTGGTGCTGCTGACGCTCTTCGGAGCTCTGCCGATGTACCGGCGCGTGGCTGAATCCAGCCCGCACGGCGACGGTTCGATATCGATGCTCGAAGACCTGCTGCCGAGATGGCGCGGGAAGCTCTTCGTCCTGGCGCTGCTCGGGTTCGCCGCCACCAGCTTCATCATCACGATCACGCTCTCGGCCGCCGACGCGACCGCGCATATCATCGAAAACCCGTTCACGCCCGGTTTCATGCACCACAAGGTCATGGTCACGCTGTTTCTGGTGGCGGCTCTGGGGGCGATCTTCATCAAGGGTTTCAAGGAAGCGATCGGTATCGCCGTCCTGCTGGTGCTGGTCTATATCACACTCAATCTGGTGATCGTCGGATACGGCGCATACCTGCTGGCGATCGATCCCGGCAAGCTGGTGGCGTGGAAGGACGCTCTCTTCACGCTGCATGCTTCGCCGATCGGAATGCTCGGGGCCTCGATGCTGCTGTTTCCGAAACTGGCGCTCGGCCTCTCAGGATTCGAGACCGGCGTCGTTGTTATGCCGCTGGTCAAGGGAGACGAAACCGACACCGAGAAGCATCCCGCCGGCCGGATCAGAAACGCGAAGAAACTGCTGATGTCCGCCGCGGCGATCATGAGCGTCATGCTGATCTCGAGCAGTTTCATCACCACGACGCTGATCCCCGCCGCCGAGTTCGAGGAAGACGGCAAGGCCAACGGACGCGCGCTGGCCTTCCTCGCGCACGAGCATCTTGGCGACTATTTCGGCACGCTCTACGACTTGAGCACGATCTCGATTCTGTGGTTCGCTGGCTCTTCGGCCCTGGCGGGACTGCTCAACATCATCCCGCGATACCTGCCCCGTTACGGCATGGCGCCGGAATGGGCGCGCGCGGTTCGTCCGCTGACGCTGGTTCTGACGGGGATCTGCTTCGTCGTCACGATCATGTTCGATGCCGATGTCGACGCGCAGGGTGGAGCATACGCGACCGGAGTCCTGGCGCTGATGTTTTCGGCCGCGATCGCCGTCACCATCTCGCAGTGGAAGAAGGGATGGACACGCTGGCTGTATCTGCTGATCACGATCATCTTCGGCTATACAACTGCGGTCAACATCGTCGAACAGCCCGAAGGCATCAAGATCGCTTCGCTCTTCATCGTTTCGATCATCGGGGTCAGCTTCTTCTCGCGCGCGCTGAGATCGACTGAACTGCGCGTCGAGAACGTCGAACTGAACGAGACGGCGCTCCAGTTCATCGAGGAGGCGCGGAAAGGCACGATCCGGATCATCGCCAACAGACCCGATCGCGGAGACGTCGACGAATACCGGCTCAAGGAGAAACAGGAACGCTGGAACAACCACATCCCTGCCGAAGATCCCGTGCTCTTCTTCGAGGTCCGTCCCGGCGACGCATCGGACTTCGCCGGCGCGCTCAAGATCCGCGGCGTGCAGATCGGAAATTACCGCGTCCTGCGCACCAAGAGCCCGGCCGTCCCGAACGCGATCGCCTCGTTCCTGATTCATACCCGCGATATCACGGGACAGATCCCCCACGTCTACTTCGGATGGACTGAAGGGAATCCGCTTCTTTATGTGCTAAAATTCATCTTCTTTGGAGAAGGCGATACGGCCCCGGTGACGCATGAAATTCTGCGGCAGGCCGAATCGGATCCATCCCGGCGCCCTGCGGTACACGTCGGGGGATAAAGTATTTAAGGCTAAACAAAACACTCAGAGGCCCGGGCCTGCGCAAACAGCAAACCGCCAATACTGAACGCCGGCCCGGGGAATATGACCACCAGAGAAATATCCGAAGGCCATGTCCATGGCCGGTTCAAGCGCTGGTTTTTCGAAGGACATCTGGAGAAGGTTGCGGGACCGCACGAAAGCGAGCACCACGCGCATGCGCACCCGTGGTGGCAGGTCATGTGCCTGACCGGCGTTGACTATTTTTCAACGCTCGGCTATCAGCCGGGCATAGCGTTTCTGGCTGCCGGGGCGCTCTCGCCTGTTGCGACGCTGATCCTGGTCCTGCTGACGATCTTCGGGGCTCTGCCGATCTACAAACGGGTCGCAGCCGAAAGCCCGAACGGCGAAGGGTCGATCTCGATGCTCGAGGATCTGCTGCCCCGATGGCGCGGCAAGCTCTTCGTCCTGGTCCTGCTGGGGTTCGTGGCGACCGACTTCATCATCACGATCACGCTCTCGGCCGCGGACGCGACGGCTCACATCGTCGAAAATCCGTTCACTCCGGACATGCTCCGCGGGCACAAGGTGATCCTGACGATGGGACTGATCTTCATCCTCGCCGCGATCTTCATCAAGGGATTCAAGGAGGCGATCGGCCTTGCCGTCTTCCTGGTCGCGACCTACCTGATGCTCAACCTGATAGTGATCGCCGTTGCGGGTTATGACATCATCACGCACCCGCACTATTTCCCGGACTGGCGGGACGCGATCCTGACCATGCCTGAAACGCGCGGCAATCCATTCCTGATCGTGGGGCTGGCGCTGCTGCTTTTTCCCAAACTGGCCCTCGGACTTTCCGGTTTCGAGACCGGCGTGGCGGTCATGCCGCTGGTCGAAGGTGGTCCGGATGACACCCCAAAGAATCCCGCGGGCCGAATCCGGAACACGAAGCTGCTGCTCATCTCAGCGGCAGGGATCATGAGCGTCATGCTGATCGCGAGCAGCCTGGTCACGACCATGCTGATCCCGGGGGAGAAGTTCCAGCCGGCATCGCCCGGTCATCACGCCGGCGAAGCCAACGGACGGGCTCTGGCATATCTGGCACACCACTATCTCGGAGATTACTTCGGGACGGCATACGACCTGAGCACGATCCTGATCCTCTGGTTCGCCGGCGCCTCGGCGCTCGCCGGACTGCTCAACATCGTCCCGCGATACCTGCCCCGCTACGGCATGGCGCCCGACTGGGCAAGGGCTGCGCGTCCGCTGGTCCTTATCTACACCGCAATCGCCTTCGCCGTGACCATCATCTTCAACGCCGACGTCGATGCACAGGGCGGAGCGTATGCCACCGGAGTGCTGGTCCTGATGAGTTCGGCCGCCGTTGCCGTCACTCTGTCGGTCTGGCAAAAAGGCATTATCCGATACGGATTCCTGCTCATCACGCTGGTCTTCTTCTACACCACCATTACCAACATCGTCGAACGCCCCGAAGGAATCAAGATAGCTTCATTCTTCATCGGCGCGATCATCGTCTTCTCTCTGTTGTCGAGGGCGCTCCGCTCCGTCGAACTGCGCGTCGACCGCATCGAATTGAACGATGCGGCGAGAGAGTTCATCGAGGAGGCCGGAAAAGGCACGATCCGCATCATCGCCAACCGCCCGAACCGCGGCGATGTCGACGAATACAGGCTGAAGGAGAAGGAGAAGCGCTGGAACAACCATATCCCGGAAGAAGATCCGATCATCTTCTTCGAGATCCGTCCGGGAGATGCTTCGGACTTCTCCGGCACGCTCAAAGTGCGAGGCGTCCAGGTCGGCCAGTACAAGGTGCTGCGCACCAAAAGCCCTGCCGTTCCGAACGCCATTGCCGCCCTGTTGATGCACATCCGAAACGAGACGGGGCAGATCCCCCACATCTACTTCGGGTGGTCCGAGGGCAATCCGCTGGCTTATGTTCTGAAGTTCATCTTCTTCGGCGAGGGAGACACGGCGCCGGTGACTCACGAAATCCTGCGCCAGGCTGAACCGGATCCGTCAAAACGGCCGGCGGTCCACGTCGGCGGATGAGCGATTGACGCGACTGCGGGCCGAACTTACAATTCGATTTTGTAATTTCGATCAGACGAGGAGCCGGACGCATGAACAACAGGCCATTGATGGGGATCGACAGCTTCATCGACAGGCTGCGTTCGTTTGAAGCTGGAATCATCACGCGCGACAGCGTGCTCGATTTCTGCTCGAGCGTGCAGATCACCGACTCATCGCTCTCTCCGTACACTCACTTCGATGACAAGTTCTACACCCGCAACCTGATCTTTCGCGACGACATCTTCGAGGTCATGACCATCTGCTGGCAGCCCGGACAGAAGACCGCCGTCCACACCCATAACGGGCAGCTCTGCTGGATGATCCCGCAAAGCGGCAACCTCGGCGTGGTCGACTACAAGTGGATGGGCTGCGATCATCCCGAAAACCAGAACGTCGTCGGGATCGACTGCCTGGCCGGTTCGGAACACACCAAAGTCGAGGTCGTCCGCGAGGTCGAGGCCTGCGCCGGCGGCCCCGTCCTGACAGCCGATAAGCTGCAGACGATCCACAGGCTCTACAACCTGAGCGAAAAATCCGAACGCGCCGTCTCGATCCACATCTACTCCCGTCCGATCGATTCCTGCGTCGCCTTCGACATGGAGAAGAGACTGTGCTACCGCCGCCAGCTCGCTTACTTCAGCAAATACGGCGAGATCGCGCCGAAGGATGAGCCGGCGGGGTTGAGAGTGATTCAATAATCAGTAGAAAGTAAAAAGTAGAAAGTAGTACAGCACCACAGTCAATGTGATGAATGTTCTTTGAAAGGC